>WTBX01000200.1 GCA_013138855.1 Methylococcaceae bacterium | reverse complement strand
AAATATTAAGCTGGTTTGCGACTCTCACAATAGCTTTTTCGCAATCCTCAGGCGCGATACCTTGCGCTCTGGCGACAAAATGCAAACATTGTCGAACCGTGAGGCGATCATAAAGCCCGAAAAAATCCGATAAATAACCGACTCTACGATGACATTGGCGCGGATGTTCTAGCGTATCAATATCATCAATGATGATTGAACCATTTAAAGGCTGTTCCAAAGCGGATAGACAACGCAGCAAGGTCGTTTTGCCCGCGCCATTAGGACCTACTAAGGCGGTAATGCTGCCCGATGGAATCGTAAAAGAGACATCGTTTAAGGCACGAAAGCCTGTGTATTCAAAAATGAGGTTAGAGACTTGTATAAGCAATGGATTATCCTTTTAGGTTTAAAAACAATGCAATCCGTAGCAGTTATTTAAAAGCATGAGGGTTGTAACGCAGTCTAGTAGCCGCTTATTTTTCTGTCAACTTTGTATAAAATTTAAACCCACAGTTAAAGCCGTGGGCTAGATAAAGCAGAGGGGCTTTCCTAAATGCGAGATAATTAGCTTTTATGATCGTCTCAATGGAAATGATAGTTAAAAGATTTTTAAATACGCTAAGATTAATACTGGTTTCAGTGTAATCTGGCTTTTAGTCGATTATTTTAATAACAAAAAAAGGTAGTCATTATGGCGAGTAAATTAATTGAATTAGAAGAAGGAATTTTGGTAGAAGTTGATGTCCCAGAAGATCAATTACAGCAAATTTCAGGGGGTACTCCTGATAGAGTAAGTAATGCTATTGATGCGGTTAAACCCATTTTGCTAAAGGCATGTAAACCCATTGCAGAAGTTTGGCAGGAGTTAAATAAAGATATGAAAATTGATGAAGCCACAGTAGAAATCGGCTTAGGTTTTGAGGCAGAAGGCAATATATTTATTGCCAAAGGTAAAACTAATGCAAGTTTAAGCATTAGCCTAAAATTAAAGCCTAAACAATAGGCTGAAAGCGCGATTTTGGTCGCGCACCCAGCTTTAATATAATAAGTATTTAAATAACTTTTTAGAACGGCTTCTTGTTTCGTGGGCAATTAAAGTCGCGCCTCCAGATGCTCTGAGTGGAAATGCTATGCTTGAATTTGAAAATGCTATCGTATTACTGTCTAGTAACGAGCCTGATAAAAACAAAGCTTTTGGTAGTGCTTTTATTATCGCCCGTGATAATGATTACAGTTATCTACTGACCTGCGCTCATGTTATAGAGCAGATTAATGGGTTAAACGCGGTGGAAAATAAGCTCAAAATATTAGGGCTAGAATGTCCTGTTGAAATAGCTTGCTGTGGTGCGAGTAACGCCATTGATATTGCGTTATTAAAAGTTGCGGGCTTATTTGATAAACCAGTGTTCAAGCAATTCGCGCTAGGGCAATCGCAAAATGAAATTTATGTGACAGGTTACAGTAGTTTTGAAAAACGTCATTTAAAACGTCCTCTAAAGGGGAAATTAGGTAAATCCACTAAAATAACGGCGAATGGTAAAGAAGCTCCGTTTTGGGATATTCATATTACGGATGATGATTTATCTAAACTAGATTCAGGTTACAGTGGCTCACCTATTTACAATCAAGAAGGACAAGTACTGGCTATTGTCAGTCATAAGCGTTCAAGTGATATTGGTCATGCGTTTTGCATCAGCAACCTTAAAATCTTATATCCAGATATTAATCAACTAATTCCAGAAATTGATAAGCTTAATGAAAATCCGCGCATAAAAAATGTCAGAACGGGTTTAGTTAAGCGTATGGCTGAAATCATCAAGGTTTATAGAACGATGGGTAAATGCCTGCTGCAAATGGAAAAGCAGGGCATAGATGATGATGCCGAAGTTATTTTAATGACTTGTGAAGCCTTTATTGCTAATGATATTGATACACAAGATTTTATTGTTTTTTGCCAGACTTTAGAAAATGATTCCTCTGATAAAAATAGTGACACTCCCAATTACAGCTCACTCGCACAACGCTTAAATAATGGTGAAATTGCCTTATGTATAGGCTCAGAACTGGCTCCCTCATTAGATTCAAAATTAAAATCGGTTAAAGAATTACCCAGTCATATTTCAGCGTTAGCTAATTTTGAACATGTAAACGATCAGGCTCTGGCAGAAGTATGTGAATATGCCGAATTACATACTGATTGCACGAGGAACACCATCATTGCTGAATTAAGAAAAATCTTAACGCCTCCCTTAGATTACACTCCGCAAATAGCGTTATATGAATTGCTTACCCGTTTAGATAAACCCTTTTTAGTGATTGCCTGCGGCTTTGATACTCTGCTAGAGCAACGTCTTAAAAACAGCGGTAAGTCTTTTGTATCCATTGTTTCTAATAGTAATTCGGAATCTTCCGATCAGCGTTTGTTTTTAAAGTATTCAGATAAAGAAAACCATTTTTGCAGTGATGAGCAGCTTTCTTCCTTGCGCTTAATGGAGGAAGGTTATTCCTTGATTTATCATCCGCGAGGTTATCCTGACGAGCAGCAGGACACCTTGCTACTGTCGGAACGTGATTATTTTAATGCTAGCGACTTGCTCAATAAACGCTATCCCGCCTATTTGCATAATAAGCTTAAAGGGCGTGGCTTATGGTTTTTAGGTTATCACCCTGATACTTGGGAGACACGGCTGTTAGCGAAAGTTTTGCAATATCAACGGCGTAATAATCGAGATCAGCCCTTAGTGATTCAACAACAGGCAAATGCTTTTGCCAAGTTTTTTTGGCGAGAAATTCAATGCCAGCATTATAACGACATCCGTTTGAGTGAGTTTATTACCAATATCGAGACATTTTTATGAGTTCTACTATGCAAACTAATAACCCCGAAGAAGATAACAGCCCCTATTTAGGTTTACGTCCATTTCAAGAATCTCATCAGGATAGGTTTTTCGGTAGAGTTGAAGAAATTCATATTCTCACCGATAAGATTTTGGCGAATCGTTTGACGTTGTTGGTGGCGGCGAGTGGTGTGGGTAAGAGTTCTTTGTTGCAGGCGGGGGTGATGCCTGCGTTGCGGTCTAGTGGTTTGGGGGATTTGGTTTATCACAATGACTGGGCGGGAGAGCCTGCGGTTGATTTGAAGCAGTCTGTAATTAATCATTTTGTGCGTGAGCAGCGGATTAATGAGGATTACAGTACCGATTTAACGCAGTCTTTGGATGAGTTTTTGCGGATTCATTCGATGTTGGGTGATGGAACGTTGATTATTTTGCTAGACCAGTTTGAGGAGTTTTTTTATTACCAGCGTTTTAGTTCGCAGCGTGAGGCGTTTATTAAGGAGTTGGCGGCGGCGGTGCGGGATTTGGATACGCCGTGTGCGTTTGTGTTTTCGATGCGCGAAGATTTTGCGATGGAGTTGGAGGCGTTTAAGCCGTGGTTGTCTGGGGTTTACGATCAGGTTTATCGGATTGAGAAGTTGAGTTTGGCGGCGGCGCGGGAGGCGATTGTTAAGCCGTTGGTGTCTTTTGATTTTGTTTATGAGTCTGAGTTGG
>WTBX01000124.1 GCA_013138855.1 Methylococcaceae bacterium | reverse complement strand
CTTTGACATTTAGAGTTAATCGCTAGCTCTACAGCTTGTGCCGAATCAGCATCTTCTGAGATATAAATATGACAAATACCATCGTAATGTTTAATCACGGGAATGCGCGTCCCTTCGGCAATGCGTTTGATTAAACCTTTACCTCCACGCGGAATTAATACGTCTATATATTCATCCATTTTAAGCAATTCACCGACGGCTTCATGACCTGCTATTGGGATGATTTGTATTACATTTTGTGGAAGCCCCGCTTCAATCACTCCCTTAATCATTGCATTTGTCAGTAAGGTATTGGTTTGTAAGGCTTCCGAACCCCCTCTTAAAATAACGGCATTACCACTTTTAATACAGACAGCGGCAGCATCAGTGGTGACGTTGGGACGTGATTCATAAATAATACCAATGACTCCTAATGGCACTGATTTTTTGAAGACTTGCAGCCCATTTGGATTAGTATGACCTTCCAGTACGCGATTTAAGGGGTCAGGTAATTGCGCCACTTTTCTGAGCCTAAAAAGCATAGATTGAAATACCTTGTCGTCGATGGTTAAACGCTTAACCATTGCTGACGACTGTCCATTCTGTTCAGCTTTGGCAACTTCCTGAGCATTAATATCCAAAACTTGCTGTTTAACCGATTCAAGTGAATCAGCCATTTTAGATAATGCAAGGTTACGCAATGACTCGGAGGTTGAAGATAACTGACGAGCGGCAAGACGACTTTGTTTGGCGATGTCTTGAACAGTACGGGTATTCATATTTTTAATAGGGGTATTTTTTGAAAGGGTGGAGATTAGCAGCAAATCATTAGTCACACAAATTGGAACTATGACTTTAGTCACGGGTGGTGTCTAAAATGCAGGCTTTGAGTTTGTGTAACGCTCTATCACGACTAAAGTCGCGGTTCCGAATGTACGAAAACTTTCAAGCTGTACGATTAAAAGACTGGCGGCAAGCTGAAGGGCAAAGCCCTTTAGTTTGCTGCCAGTCCCCATGCTCAAATTAATATATTTAGTGGGGGACTGGCAGCTACCCAAAAGACTACGTTTTTCAGGTAGCCGCCAGTCTTATGTGATCCTAGGTTTTATTTTTTAATTGGGCAAAGTTAATCGTACAGGTTGAAAACTTTAGCTCAGATACTTACTACGCAGCCACATTAACATTAAAACCAAGTTCTCTAATTTCATCTGCAAACGTTGTCATTATTTCAAAAGGCATTTTTTCTAAGTCTATAGATTCAGGTTGATGTGATTCTCTCGCAAGCGAATACAATAAAATACCTTTTAAATCTACCTGTCTTTTTAGCTTTGTTAATAACGCCAAATAAGCTTGTTTCTCTGTAGTCAATAGACCTTGATGATGATAATTTAGCAAGCAAGTTTGTAATTTAGTCGGACAGATATTTGCGGCAGTAATTAACGCGGTAAGTTGTTTTTCAGGACTTAAATGAGTGTTATTAATTTGTGCAAGCCCTGTTGCAGTTGCACTATCTAGCTTAAACCAGACTTCACCTTGATAATTATTTAATACTGCTAAACCTTGCTGAACTTCTTTACGGTGCATTAAACTGCCATTGCTGATTAATATAAAATTTGCTTGTGGAAACACTTCGGCATTCTTTGC
The DNA here is from genome assembly GCA_013138855.1 of Methylococcaceae bacterium. Lineage (GTDB taxonomy): Bacteria > Pseudomonadota > Gammaproteobacteria > Methylococcales > Methylomonadaceae > WTBX01. The sequence goes on along the minus strand of WTBX01000124.1, from coordinate 2,831 downwards.
ACATTCACCAATTAATTCAATCGCTTTAGCAAAATTTTTTAAACTCGTTGGCTCACCATTCCCTGAAATCGCAATATCTTTAATTCCTTGCTGTTCTTTAGGAACATTGAAACGCTGATAAAAATCACCGTTTAAAACATCGTCTAAGAAATAAGTTAATTCTGACTTTAATAATGCAAAATCCATTTCAGGTGCTGTTCCCTTAGTTAAGTCAGGGACTTGGCAATAAATACATCGCCAATTACAGGCATTATTTGGATTAAAATTAATCCCAATAGATAAGCCCCCTGCCCGCCTTGAAATAACAGGATAAACATATTTTAGTCCTGCAACATCACGGCTATGGTCGGTGCTGCTTAATTTTTGTGACATTTATTAGCTCTAAGGTTAAGAATTAGGTTAAATCGTGGTATTCTACTGGGTTAAATCCTTTTTTATAAATATTTTGGAGCTAAAAATGAGTGATAGAATTGTATTGCGTACAGGCGAAGCGTTAGTTGCAGGTGGACCTCCAGGTACTGCGGCAGAACCTGAAATCGTAATCGGTGAGTTAGACGGACCTGTCGGTACTGCATTAGCAACTTTAACAGGCGATCAAGCTAAAGGCCATTCTAAAGTTTTTGCTATTTTAAATACTGACATTCAAGTACGTCCTGTTACTTTAATGGTCAGCAAAGTGACGGTTAATAACAACCGTTACACTAATATCTTAATGGGTACGGTTCAGGCTGCGATTGCTAACGGTGTTTTAGATGCGGTTCGCGCAGGTGACATTCCTAAAGAAAAAGCAAATGATTTAGGGATTATTTGCTCAGTTTGGTTAAACCCAAGTGTTGCGACAGATGATAATTTAGATCATCAAATTTTATTTGATATTCATCGTAAAGCGACTGCTTTAGCGATTAAGAAAGCAATGAATAATGAACCTTCTATTGATTGGTTGTTAGAAAACCAAGAATCAATTACCCATAAATATTTTCAAATGGGTTTAGACGGTAAAATTTAATTATCGTTTTAAGGTGATTTTAAAAGCCTCGGTGGTTTTCATCGGGGCTTTTTTATTGGAAACGCGACTTCAAGTCGCGCACGAAATCTGAATATCATCAAAGCTACCACTAATTTTCGAGACAAACCCAAGTCTCATACCCGACTAAAGTCGCGGTTCCTACAGAGAAAAAATGCATGAGCGAAGAACGTATTATTGAGCTAGAAATAAAACTCGCCTATCAAGAAGATTTAGTAGAAACGCTTAATGATATTGTGAGTGAGCAGCAAAAACAAATTCAGCGTTTAGAAGAGTCTTTCACCTTATTGCATCAGCGCCAACAATCATTGGCTGAAAGTATAGAATCAAATGAATCTGATAATCAACCTCCCCCACATTATTAGAGCGTGTTCTGCAAAAATTATATTTCAATATTATATTTCTCAGGCGAGACGATAGTTTTTATAAAATAAGTATTATCCTGCCCTTCAATTTTAGGTTTGGATAAATTAATCAATTTTCTATTACTGCATTCTTGTTGTTTGGCATCAATAACAATCATTACAATCGGTTTTAATCGATGATTCGCATTTTCTTCCATCACCACCGCAATTTCCCCCGTATTTAATTCAACCATACTACCCACAGGGTATGTGCCAATACATTGATTAAAACTATCGAATAAGGTTTTATCAATATGCCCCGCATCAACACGTTTTAACATTTGTACCATTGTTTCATAATGACTTAGCCCTTTTTTATTGGGTTTATCACTGGTTAAGGTGTCATATATATCAACAATGGTAATGATACGTGTATAAGCTGAGATTTGATCGCCCTGCAAACCATGAGGATAACCAGAGCCATCAAGGTTTTCATGATGGGATAAGGCGACGTTAGCAACTACCGTTCCCATTTGACCGTCGAGTTTTGATAATTTCTCATAACCTAAAGTCGTATGTGAGCGTATTAATTCACGTTTATCAGTGGCTTCATCAAGGTCTTTTTTGGAAATCAGTGTCATACCTACATCATTAAACATTCCACACAAGCCCAAGGTAATTAGCTCATCATCTTTAAGATTAAGAAAACGCCCTAAATCAATCGCAAGCACTGCGACATTCATACTGTGTTGCCATGAACTCATGTGCTTATCTTTTAAGTTCATGTTAAGCATCATGGCATCGGGCGTGCGTAACATGCTATCCATACAATCATGCACCGCATCTTCGGCTAATGAAGCATCTATTTCGCCACCTTTTTTTATGCCTGATAACACATCTTTAACCACAGCGCGGGTTTTAGTGCGTGTGAGTTTAGCAACGCCCATTTCATTAGCAACTGAAACGGTTTTTTTCGGTGGCTCTATGGTATTAGTTTCTACTTTATGAGAAAGAATATCGTTTAACTCATTGGTATGGGTGCGTTCTTTTTTAACAAACTGAGGAGTTTCGTCAGCTTTATGACGCAATCTGTCTAAACCGAAAGTTGCTTTTTTAGGCTTGGGTTCGGTTGTGACTTTAGGCTTAGGTCTTTCTTCTACAGGCTCTTCTTTTTCAAGGTCGATATAAACATATTCACACTCTTCTCTAAGCTGTTGAAGCTGCTCGGGTTCTTCAATAATAAACCCTTGAAATAAAAATGAAGAATCAACCCAGTCTATATCAAGTTTAGAAACATACATTCCCATTTCTAAATCTTCTATTAAGGTTTTAACAACATCTATGCTTTTATTTTCTTGACTCATTAAAAATACCTTTTTAGTAGGTAGGCTTTATCCCACTGCCATTAAGTTAAGTAATTATTTGTTTATTTTCAATTAGATAGATTGTAGGGTGGGTTAGCT
>WTBX01000084.1 GCA_013138855.1 Methylococcaceae bacterium | reverse complement strand
AAACCGTCGTTGATCTATCCCAAAATGTAAAACAATGCCAAGCATCCACTATTACCAATACTCGCTGTAAACGCAGATTACATTTAGAAACAGCAACCATTATTGCTAATGATAAAACCTATCAACTCATGGTTTGTAAGCAACATAAATCTCATTTTTCCAAAGCTTTTGTTAGACTGCCATAAAAATGACCTATAAAAAATACACCTTAGCAAGTATATCCTCAGAGTGAAAAAAATGTTTATTCACTCTGAAATATAATTACCAAATTGCTTGACGAGTAAGTAGGTAACCAAAAGTCTCCTAACATTTTATTAGAGAGGAAAGCTGATAAACCGTTGAAACGGTTGTTTTCATTAGCTTACATAGCCCACGGTTTAAACCGTGGACTATGTAAAAAGAAAAAACTCAACCGTTTTAACGGTTTATAAAAATGTTAGAAGACTTATGGATAGTTACTTAACAGCATCCGCTCATATTTATCACATTTTCATTCTAGCTATCCAAACACAGTGCAAAATCAAACGCCTCAATATCTCGTTGGCATCGACCTCGGTACTACCCATACCGTCGTCGCTTATACGCAAGCCGCTAAATCTTCTAAAGATATTCATATTTTTTCAGTTGAGCAACTTGTCGCCTTAGGACAAGTCGATAGCCGAAAATTATTACCCTCTGTCCGCTATCATCCAGCGGCGGGTGAATTATCTGACTCAGACATTAGCTTTTCACCTGCGGGAGAAAAAGCGGTTATCGGTGAAGCCGCTCGCGTATTAGGGGCGAAATCACAAGGGCGATTTGTCACTAGCGCAAAAAGCTGGTTATCTCACCCTTCTGTCGATCATACCGCAGAAATTTTACCGTGGGGCAGTGATGATGAAATTGCCAAGGTATCTCCACTAGATGCGAGTGCGAGTTATTTAGCCCATATTCGCACCGTTTGGGGACATAAATTTCCCGATGCGCCCTTAGAAAAACAGTCGATTGTCATCACTGTTCCTGCCTCATTTGATGAAGCCGCACGTTCTTTAACATTAGAAGCAGCGCGGATTGCAGGACTTAACAATATTCGCTTATTAGAAGAACCACAAGCCGTTTGTTATGATTGGTTACGACGAAATACAGGCAATATTGGGCAAGCTTTAAAAAATGTTAATTTATTATTAGTTTGCGATGTCGGCGGTGGCACCACTGATTTAACTTTGATTAAAGTTGAACACGGTAGCGATGAGCCAAAATTGACTCGAATCGGTGTCGGCGACCACTTAATGCTAGGGGGCGATAATATTGATTTAGCCTTAGCGCATTTAGCGGAAGGTCGTTTAGTCTCAGCGGGAAAAAAATTATCCCCCGCCGATTTATCACAACTTTTAGAACAATGCCGTATTGCTAAAGAAAAGCTCTTAGCCGAAGATGCGCCTGAATCGTTAAATGTGACTTTATTAGGGGGGGGCTCGCGTTTAATTGGGGGTTCACGATCTGCCAAATTAGAACGTGATGAAGTTCGCGGCATTGCCTTAGATGGTTTTTTTCCCTTATCGGCATTAACTGATTTACCTGATAGAAAACGCAGCGGTGTCGTTGAATTCGGACTACCTTATGCGGCAGAACCTGCGGTGAGTAAACATATTGCCGCCTTTTTAAAATTACACAGTCAAGCAGCAGGTGATGCCTTAAATGCCGAAGGCTATGTTCCTGATGCATTATTACTTAATGGCGGTGTCTTTCGCAGTCAACCGATCACGAATCGTGCGATTGAGTTATTAAATAGATGGAGCGGCGATAAGCCTCCTAAATTATTAGAAAATAAACACCCTGAATTATCGGTTGCCTTAGGTGCGGTCAGTTATGCGATTGCCAGACGTGATAAAAAACTTAAAATTGGCGGCGGTACAGCGCGTAGTTATTTCTTATTAGTCGATACCGAGACTAAAGATAAAAAACAAGGTGTCTGTATTTTGCCGCGTGGTAGTGAAGAAGGGAACGAAGTCGTTTTAAAAAATCAACAATTTGCATTGCGTTTAGGTCAACCCGTACAGTTCCACCTCGCATCAACCACAGGCGACAAAGCTTATAAAGCGGGGGATGTCACCGAAGTTAATGATGACTACTTTCATTCTTTACCGCCTTTAGCGGTGGCTTTTGAAGGACAAAGCAATTCAAATGCAGAAATTATTGTTCAGCTTGTCGCCATGCAAACCGAAGTGGGGACATTGAAAATTGAATGTGTCTCCACGACAGATAGCAATCAACGCTGGGATGTTGAATTTCAGATTCGCAAGAAAGGCAAAACACAAATCAGTGCCGAATTACCCGCGCAATTTCCGCAAGCCATAGAGAAAATCCAAGCCGTTTTTGGAGCGCGTTCTAAGCAGGTCAACCCTAAAGCGGTTAAAAGCTTACGAGTAGATTTAGAAAAAACGCTTAATGCCTCGCGTAATGAATGGGAAACACCGTTATTAAGGGCATTTTTCACTAGCTTTTTAGAGGGTTTAAAATTCCGCCGCCGCTCAGAAAATCATGAACGTGTTTGGTTAAGTTTAACAGGCTTTTGTTTACGACCGGGTTTTGGTTATCCATTGGATGATTGGCGTGTAGAACAGCTTTGGAAAACCTATCCGCAAGGTTTGCAGTTTGTGAATGAATCACAAAACTGGAGTGAATGGTGGACGCTATGGCGACGTGTCGCGGGTGGTTTAGAGCAAAGTGCGCAAGAGAAAATTTTTGATGATTTATCTAAGTATTTAAATCCCGCTTCTGCTAGACAAATAACGATTGCAAAACAACTTAAAAAGCGTAGTTATGAAGATATGGTAAGGTTAGCGGCGGTTTTAGAGCGTTTACCTGTAGAGAAAAAAATTCAACTAGGCGAATGGTTTTTAAAACGCTTACAAAAAGCTAGCGAGCCACAGCAAACATGGTGGGCTTTAGGACGAGTAGCTTCAAGAACGCCCATTCATGGCAGTAGTCATAATGTGATTCCTGCTGACACTGCGGCATTATGGTTAAAACAGGTGATGCAGCAAGATTGGAAGAAAAATCCTCATGCGGGGTTTGCAGCGACGTTAATTAGTCGTAATAGTGGTGATAGAGCGCGAGATATAGATGAGAGTTTACGCGCAGAGATTATTGCGCAATTAAAACTTAGCAAAGCACCTGCTTCATGGGTGTCTATGGTTGAAGAGTTCAAGCAATTAGATGCAAAAGAAGAGAAACAGATTTTTGGAGAAGCATTACCTCCTGGTTTAAAGCTGCTGTAATTAGTGGGCTTGTATTTAAAAACGTATCAAGCTGTACGGTTAATTTCTTAAATTAAGTTGAACATACGTTGGAACCGCGATCTTTAGTCGCGGAAATATTAAAAAGGCACTTCAACTTAAATTTAAAAAATGTAGTGTTATTGCTAGCTTTCCGCGACTAAAGTCGCGGTTCCGACAGGCTGACAACTTAAAACGGGACAAAATGAAAGCGCAAGACCTTCGAGGATTTTAAAACCTCGGAGGTCTGACTCCTCAGTGTCCCGCTTTAAGTTAATTGCCTTCCGACCTATATAATCGTACAGGTCAAAATTTTCGCTAATGCAGATAGTTAGGATTTATTCTGCTTTTTGGTCTCTTCAAAGATAAGGACAGTTTTTGATAAATAATCATGCAAGGCATAATTATTTTTATCGACCAAAATCCATAAAAAACCTAAGCCTAATAATAACCAAGATAATAAAGCGGCTAAAAAACGGATTCCCGCATGTTTCCATGTAACTGCTTCACCGTCTAAGGTTTTAAGGCTAAGTTTCCATGTTTTAAGACCTGCCGTTTGTCCGCTATGCGTCCAAAACCAGCCATAAAAAGCAAAACTTATCAGTAAATAATAGGGAATAATAATATATTTAGCGGTGACAGCATCACCGTTATTAAAAGGTAATAATAAAGCCGCAGCTAAAAATAACACGGCTAATAGAAGAAAGGAGTCGTAGAGTATTGCCCCGAAACGACGAAAAAAACCTACGCTAGTGACGGTCACTAACGCAGGTTTTGAAGTTTTTTGAGTGCTTGTTTTCAATTATACTTTAAATAAAGCGAGCTTTTGCCCATAATACATACACATCGCCATCAAGCCACCTAACATGGCTAATGAGAAAAGAAAGGGCGGCTTATGAAACATTAATATGCCTAAATCAGTTATAAAGATACTGGTTAAAACAGGTGTATCAATCAAGGCGTTAAGAATCTTTTTGAACATGAATTTCTCCAATCAATACACTTTTTTCAGTGTCTCTACGATAGTGGCTAAGCGTTAATGTTAGGTTTATTATTCAAACCTTCTGCGTTTAACCGTAAATTTTACTATATTCTAAAAGGATATAAAAGAAACATGTTGTTTGAGCTTCAATCTATCTAAATGATATGATGAGAGAAAACTCTAAAAAATAACAGGGAATAAGGTCATTTTAAATTCTTCTAAAAACAGCGAGTCCGTAGAGACAGACGCTGAACAAATACCCGCGACTATCTATACCCGCTCAGAACATAGCGTGTCGCGTTCTCAAATTAGCGAAAATGCTTTAAAGGTTTTATATCGCTTAAAAAAATCAGGTTATGAGGCTTATTTAGTCGGTGGCTGTGTGCGCGATTTATTATTAGGTCGCGAGCCTAAAGATTTTGATGTGGTCACCGATGCCAGCCCCGATCAAGTTAACAAAGTCTTTCGTAATTGCCGTTTAATTGGTAGACGTTTTCGTTTAGCGCATGTGCATTATGGGCGTGAAATTATCGAAGTGGCTACTTTTAGAGGCTCTGCGGATGAAGAAAGTGAGCATCAGCAAGTTCATGAAGACGGACGCTTACTGCGTGATAATGTTTACGGCACTTTAGAGGAGGATGTTTGGCGCAGAGACTTCACCGTTAACGCGCTGTATTACAATATCCGTGATTTTTCAGTGGTTGATTATGCGGATGGCATGAAAGACCATAAAGCAGGCGTTTTAAGGTTAATTGGCAATCCTGAAACGCGCTATCGTGAAGACCCCGTAAGAATGTTAAGGGCGATTCGTTTTGCAGTGAAACTAGGCTTTACACTGCATCCTGATTGTGAAAAACCGTTACATGATTTAGGCGGTTTATTACTGAGCATTCCTAATGCACGGCTTTACGATGAAACGCTGAAATTATTTTTATCAGGCTATGGCTTACAAACGTTTGAAATGCTACGTCATTATGGTTTGTTCGGAATTTTATTTCCGCAAACTGAACAATGTCTAGCCAGTGAAGAAGAAGGTTTTCCGCGTTTATTTTTAATTAAAGCCTTAGAAAATTCTGATAAACGCATTGCTGATGACAAAAGTGTCACCCCATATTTTTTATTATCCGCATTTTTATGGGAATCCGTACAAAATTTATGCAATAAAAAACTTCAAGAAGGTGAAAATAAATATTTCGCCTTACAAAATGCCGCTAATGACGTATTAAGCCTGCAAGTTAAAAGTACCGCTATTCCCAAACGTGTGACTCAATCTATGCGTGATGTGTGGCTATTGCAATCTCGCTTTGAACAACGCAGTAGTGCTAAAGTCTATCGCTTAATCAATAATCCACGTTTTAGAGCCGCCTATGATTTTCTGGTCTTGCGAGCTGAAACAGGTAGCGCGGATATGGAACTAGCGCAATGGTGGACAGTATTCCAAGCCGTTGATGGCAAAGAGCAGGAAAAAATGCTGCGTGAAACCAATAAAGGCGTAAGAAAATATCGCCGTCAAAAGTCAAAACCTCGTGCCAAAAAAACTAATGAATAATGACAATTCAATCACTGCTTACATCGGTTTAGGCAGTAATTTAGTCGAGCCGTCTGCACAAATTAAAAATGCGCGGCAAGCGATTAATGATTTAGAACACAGCCAAGAACTGGCTTTTTCCAGCCTTTACAGTAGCCCTCCCATGGGACCTCAAGATCAACCCGATTATGTTAATGCGGTGATGGCTATTTCGACTAAGCTTTCCCCGCTTGATTTATTGCACAGTTTACAAAGCATAGAAAATGAACAAGGGCGTGTTAGAGAACGGCGTTGGGGGGCGAGAACTTTAGATTTAGATATTTTACTTTATGCTGATGAACAAATTAATCTAGCTGATTTAAAAGTTCCGCACATTGGTTTGAGAGAAAGAGCCTTTGTGTTATATCCGTTGCAAGAAATTGCCACTGATTTAACTATACCTTCATTAGGTCATATTAATGACTTAGTTGCCCAATGTCCTCTTGATGGTTTGCAAAAACTATGAATTACGCCTCAAACTCTACCAAAGCCTTAAGTATTCTTGATTTAATCGCCATGAAGCAAGCAGGTGAAAAAATCAGTTGTTTAACGGCTTATGATGCGAGCTTTAGCGCGTTAATTGATAAAGTCGGGGTTGATGTCCTATTAATCGGTGATTCCTTAGGAATGGTCATTCAAGGGCAATCTACCACCGTGCCAGTGACTATCGAAGACATGGTTTACCACAGTCGTTGTGTTACGCGTGCCAGAAATCGCGCCTTTGTCATGGCTGATTTACCTTTTTTAAGTTACACCTCTAAAACCATCGCGATTGAAAATGCCGCTAAATTAATTCAACAAGGCGGGGCGCAAATGGTTAAGCTAGAAGGTGCGCGGTTTGAGGTCATTGAATTTTTAGTGGAACAAGGGATTCCTGTTTGTGGTCATTTAGGATTATTACCCCAGTCAATTAATCAATTAGGCGCGTATAAAGTCAAAGGCAAACAGCAGCAGGAAGCGGATAAGATTATCAGTGATGCAAAAAAAATAGAGCAAGCGGGCGCGACTTTATTAGTATTAGAGTGCGTTCCTGCGGCATTGGCTAAAAAAATAAGTTTAGCGTTAACAATTCCTGTGATTGGAATTGGTGCAGGCGTTGATTGTGATGGTCAGGTCTTAGTTTTATATGACATGCTAGGGCTAGGTACTGGCAAGCGTCCACGTTTTACCCATAATTTTATGGCCGATGCACAAAGCATTGAAGGTGCGGTTGAATGTTATCATCAAGCAGTTAAAAAATCGTTGTTTCCAACCCTTTCACAAAGTTATAAATGAGCTAACTCAACTAAGTAATTGAACATAAGTATTCTAACAATTGGGAGCGAAGCTTAACCGTTCGTTCTGAGTCTTTCGAAGAGAGAGTGGTTAGTTCGACAAAGCTCACCACGAACGGTTGATGCGTAATAATGTCTGATGTATGGAAAGGTGTGAAAAAAACTAGCATCGTTATTTCAAGGTATATTCTTTTCGTCCACGAAAGACACGAAAAGCATAAAAATATCTCTGAAAATAAAACCTTTTCGTGTCTTTCGTGGACATTTATTGGGTTATAGAAAATTTATGGAAGATGCCTCTGAAAGTCTTCAACATATCAATGCACTTTCTTCTAAAACAGCAATATTTCTTGGAATCTGTCTCCTTGAAATTCAAAAACAATCAATAGCTATCTTTTCTGCAATCTTGTATATTTAAGACGTTAAAATTCACCTTTAAATAGAGAGAATAGCTGATGAAAACCATGATAAAAATACTAATAGCTCTAACTGTACTTAGCATTTCAAGCACTAATCTTTATGCCGCGACTGATGTTGTTGCTGGTGAAAAAAAGGCAGGAACGTGTGCAGGCTGTCACGGGGCTAAAGGCATCAACAAAAACGCTCAGTTTCCAATCCTTGCGGGTCAAAAAGCTGCTTATATTGCCTCTCAACTTCGCGCTTTTAAAAAAGGAACGCGTATTAACCCTATGATGCAATCTATGGCAAAAAATTTATCTTCTGAAGATATAAATAATCTTGCCGCCTATTTTTCGGGATTAAAGAATAATACTAATCATACTAATGATATAAAAATGGCTGACGATACCGCCTCTAAAGCGTCAATGTGTAAAGGTTGTCATGGCTCAAATGCCGAAGGGCGCGGTGGATTTCCAAGACTTGCTAATCAGCATGTAAAATACTTAGAAAATCAACTAAAAGCTTTTAAATCAGGCGATAGAAAAAGTTCACCTATGTCAGGAATTTCAAAATCTTTGAGTGATGAAGACATAAAACAATTAAGTGTTTATATGAGCAGCTTAAACGCTGAAAAAAAATAAAGGCTCATTAGGATTTTCCGTAAAAATATGTGGGCAGGACTGGCAGTCCTTCCATAGAGTCTGGGAAATCAAGAAGACTGCCAGTCCTTTTGCAAAATAATCTCAGTTTCACGGAAGATACGAAAGAGCCAAAATAAACACGATATTCCAGCATCTTTCATCATCGCGAAAAAGTAGTTTACAGTTTATTTTTAAAAAGTAGCACGGAGTGAAGTAGCTTTAGCTATTTTCGTGATTCGCCAATAGCTAAAGCTATTGGACTCCGATTTAAACTGTAAACCGAAAAATGAAGGATGCCGACATTCCTATTATATTTCCACCATAAAGCTCATGAAGACTTTAGGTTTTCAATACTTCATGCTCTTCATGTGCTTCATGGTTAAAAATATATTGCCCGAGCAAATTAATTTTCATTCCTAACATTTTTTCGTTGAGTCTTCGATAGCTTCAACACAAACAGCCTAATCTAAAGAGGTGAAAACATAGGCTTTTGCACTCCTATAAAATACCTCTGTCCTCATTAGCTCTGATAAATCAAGCTTCATAACAGTTTAAAAATTCTTATTAATAAATAACTTGCTATGTAATTGAATTCTTTACTATAGTGGGCAGATAATTATAACTAGCCAGACAACTGGCAACTTAATAGGAAGCTGTCTTATGCAAACATACCTCGTTGATCTTCAAAACAACCTTCCCCTTGTTCTTCCTGTCACCCTTTTAGCGATCCTTATTAGCTGTATTGTTGTCGGATTAATTATGGCGGTACGGGGACGTTTAAAACTTAAGCAATTGCAATCTACCTTAAAAATAGAAGAGAGCAGCAATCAACAAAAGAACGCTCAATTAAATGAAGATATTAATAATGCTCAACAAAAAATACAGCAGTTAGAAGCACAATTAAATGACAAGGGAAGTGATTTTGAGAAGATACGATTAGAGCAAGAACATGCGCTTAGTGAAGAAAGTAAGCATGTTTTAAAATTAGAAGACCACCTAAAACAGCGTAATCAACAGTTAAATAAATTATTGGATGATTTAGGTCAAAATCTGCAATTAGAAAAACAAAAAGCTCCCGCAGAGGATGATATTTATGGGGAGGCTTTATGGGAAAGGCATAATGAAGCCATTACAAAATTATCGACACGCCTTATTAGTGATGCTCAAATTCAAGCAGAACTCCAGCAAGGCAGCGAAACAGCTATTGCAAATTTAACAAAAAAAGAAGCGGTAACTCAAGAATTAGAACAAACATTAAATACGCAAAGTAAGCAAATTTCACAATTAGAACAGGATTTTGCTGCACAAAAAGCTAATCTGGAGCAATTGCAAAGCAAGGAACAAGAAATTTTAGCGGCAAGTGAGGTGCAGCATAAAGAAAATCTGGCTCGTATTAGTCAATTAGAACAAGAGCAGAATGATGCGGTATTAATTCAACAAAAACAACAGCAAGAACTGGAAGAAAAAACCAATCAATTTGTGCAGCTAGAAGAAACTTTACAAAAAATACCGCGTTTAGAAGAAGAACTTAATGAAAAAACACGCGAGATTGAACGTATTTCAGACTTAGTCGAAAAACAAGCTACAAATCAACAAACTGAAGTAAACGAAGAAGTTCAGGGATTAAAAACTCAAATTGAACAACAAAATAATCTACTTTCTCAAGACCTTGAAAGTTTAGTAAAAGATTTTAATCTTAAAATAGATGAATCATTACCTTTGTTGCAACAGCATCGTAATTTAATCTCTCAATTATCTGAGAAAATGAAGTCCAAAGAAAAAGTAATTGTTCCAAAAAAGATTCCATTACCGTCAGAGAATTCAACACAAATAAAAGAATTACAGCAAGCAATTGAAGGACAAAAAAATCACATTGCTAGGTTGGAGTATGAACTTGACGTGAAAAAATTAATATTGAAAGATAAGCATGATTATGAGGTTCATGGTATTCCTGCATCAATTTTAAAAAGGCAAGAAGAAGATTCGGCTCATATTTTAGAGCTAGAACAAGCTTTGCTTAATGCAGGCAAAAACCCTCTTAAAAGAACCGCTGAAAAAGCACAACATTTTCCGCAAGATATTAAGCAACAACTAAATCAACGTTTATTTAATCCCGTTAAAGAACAGCTTCAAGGGTTAACGGAGACTGTTCAGAAAAAACCTCATGAAGCCGCTGAAAATCTTAATCAACAATGGTTAAACCCTTCTAAAGAGCAAATTGATGTAACCACCGAAAAAGTTAAGCAGTTACCTGAGCAGTTAAAAGGTTTTTTCAGTCAAAAACTTGCATCATTAAAAAAGAATTAACCTCTTTTTATAAATGACAACAACTTAAAGAAAACGCTATATCAGTTGACATTTGTGCGGGTCGCTCTCCTTGTAATGCGGCTCGCATAAAACGAACCGTAAAGCGATGGCGGCCACCACTGATTTCTGCATAGCAAGGATTTTTTTGCAGAACTTGTACACGCAAGAGTTGGCAGACTTCACTGCTGTCGAGTGTTAATTGAAAAAAACCTGCTTTAGCGACTTCCTGCCTAGAAACTCCACTTTGTCTAATCAAGTTGAGAACTAAGGATACGGAGTCATGTATATCAAGGAAAGGCTTAGTCCATGCCTCTAATTCTCTCGCTTGCTTTTCTTCATCCTGAGACAGCCAATAATGAAAAATAGGTAAATCAAATGAACAAGTCCCGCCAGGAATAGAGCCACGCTGAGAAAAATTTTGAAATAAATAACTGTTTATTAATTCAGCACCTATTTTTCCATCTCTCTGATGCAATCTTTCTTTTGATTCACTTAATTGATGTAACATTTCATCTAATTTAGTGCGATCAACCTCGGGGTTATTGGCAATTTTATTCAGTACATTTGATAAGCGTTCACTTTCTTTGAGTAATTCGGATTTTATATTATTACGACTAAAAATCATTGATACATCAAACAAAATAGCCATTACAGCGCGTTTGTCCGACGTGGTTGATCCTGCTAAAAAATGTTTTAGTTGTATAAAGAGTTGCTCTAAGCGCATAAAAACCCGAATCCGCTCGTTTAGAGGAAATTCGTAGGTAGTCTGAGTATCCACAGATGATTCTGTCCTAAGCTTTACTTAATAAAAGGTATAAATTGTGCAGCTTTTTAACCTGTTGTGCAAGTTGTAAAGCTGTTTTTGTATTTTCAATGACATCATCAGCGACTGCAAGTCTATTTTCTCTTGATGCTTGAGAGGCAATGATGGAATGAATTTGTGCTTTTGTTAATTTATCTCGTTGTTGAACTCGTGCTATTTGTAAGTCCATGGGGCAATCAATCACTAATATTCTATCGACAAAATCTGTTTTAGCCGTTTCTATTAATAAGGGAATACTAATTATGCAATAAGTCGCTTTTAGCTGTAAAACTTTCGCTTCTATTTGCGCATAAATTAATGGGTGCAAAATAGCGTCTAATTGCTGTTTTTTTTGAGCATCTGCAAAAACTTGTTGCCTAAGCTTATCTCTGTTTAAAGAGCCATC
>WTBX01000086.1 GCA_013138855.1 Methylococcaceae bacterium | reverse complement strand
TGTTGCAAATGACTCACAATAATCGTGCGTTCTCTATTTTGAGGAACCCCAAAATCTTTTGCATTTAATAGTTTCCAACTATTAACATAGCCTAATTCGGTGAGTGTGTTTAAGACGGTTTTTAAGGTATTTCCTTTATCATGATTTTTAAAATGTTTTACATTTTCTAACACAATCGCTTTAGGTTTATGATGTTTAACGATGCGAACAATATCAAAAAATAAAGTTCCTCGTGTGTCATTGAAACCTTTTTTCTCCCCTGCAATGCTAAACGGTTGGCAAGGAAATCCTGCTAATAAAATATCAAAGCGAGGTATGCTTTTAACATCTATTTGGGTAATGTCTCCAACAGGCATGTCATCAAAATTTTTAAAATACATGTCTCTGGCATGAGCATCTATTTCGGAACTAAAAACACATTCAAAACCTGCTTTTTCAAAACCTTGTCTAAAACCACCAATCCCTGCAAATAAATCAATAAATTGATAACTCATTGCTGTAACTCCAGCATGAGTTCATTCCATTTATGTTTATGAACGGCTTTTAATTCGCTATCGTGTTGAACTAAATAAGAATAATTATTTAAAAAATCGTTTAAGTTAGAAATTAATCGTAAGTAATATTTTAACGTGGGAATAATGCCATTTATAACAATCTGACAACCGTGATTTACTTTTACATCATCAATAATCGTATTGATTTTCCCTATCTCATTTTCATTAGTATCAGAATAAGACAATATGTAATATCGCGTTGGGTTGTAGCGAATAATTTTCTCTTTTGCGATTCTAAGGATGTTGGCATCAATAGCTTTATTTAGCTTTATTTCTACCGCTTCAAATAAAAATTCCCCCTCAAATATTTCAATATCTCCCGCACTTTTAGAGGTTCTATCCGAAGCAGTATGACTACCTATAGGTTTTAATGTGCAATCAGAATACCGAGAAACCTCTTCTATAATAATTTGGTAAATAGCATAAAAAGCAATAACAGGTAATTTTGAGCCGCCAAAACTTTGATAATTAAATGAAAAGTGTTTATCTAATATCTCAATAAGCTTAGAGATAGTGAGTTTTTCAGGTGATTTTAAGGGTTGAATAACAACGATGTTTGCTTTTTGAAGAGTTATTATCTGGCTCAATAATTCAATAAGAATTGCTTTAGGGTTAGCCTTTTTAGTTTCTATGCTATCAATTAACTCTAAAAAAGCCTGTTTAACTTTTTTATTACTTATTTTGCCGTTGTAATCTAAGCTATAAGGAAAGGGTTGCTCTAATGAGCGAGTAAGCCAGCCACTTTCAGCCATTGAAGGTAAGCCTAATGCTTTTAATGTTGGTGTAATGTATTGAGTGTCAATCGTTCTAGCTGAAAAACCATTTGGAATTTGAGTTTGATGATTTCTAATGTCTTGTGTGGGATGATGTATTTTATAAATTGCCAACGTAACAAAAACGGTGTAAACGCCCTTTTGAGAAAAACAGTTTTCAGAAAGTATTTTTATATTATCTAATTCATTAGATGGAATTTTTGGAAAAGGAGTGCTGTCATTTGAAGCAGTCTCATAGATTGAAAGTAATGTTGTTTTGTAAACCATAAAGTAGGCGTTTAAGTGTTGATTTGTTGGGAGGCGTTTTCTGTCATAAAAGGGTATTTTAACGCTAGCCAAGAAAAATACAAACTTACAATTTTTGATGAAACACGGCTAACGTATTAATTGTATCAATGCAAATTTTGAAAATCACTAATAATATTTAGTGATGATAAACACCGATCTTTTATAAAACTAAAAAATTATGTAAGTGTTCAGTCCCCCTCTTAAAAAAGAGGGGTTAGGGGAGATTTTATTAAATAAATTCCCCTCAATCCCCCTTTTCCAAAGGGGGAGGTGAATACTTACAAAATTATAGCTATGACAAAAAATATTGAGAAATACCCCGTAGAACTTGATGACTATGCATGTACACTTATACTTGATAACGCAATGGTTTTTGGGCAGCTAAAAACCACACTAATACGAATGTCAAAAAAAGAAGGTCTGCATACCATCCAAATGTCGTTAAATGAAATACAAGAACTAGCAGGCTGGATGGCAGCAGAATCTAACCATGCTAAATCCGCTCGAAAAGCAGAAGAATTAGGCGATATCTGTGACAATTTAGAAATGGTCTTGTACCAATTTAAAAGAAGATAGGGAAAATATGGCAAAGGTAAAAAAGAAACTTACCACCGCACAAAAGCGAGCTAAAAAAGAATTTAAAGCAAACTATAAAATGGTTTTTATGAATGGGAAACAAGTCAAAGTCAAAAAAACACCTACAATAGATGGACTTACAGTTGAGGAATTTCTTCGGCGAAATGCAAACCCAATAGGGCTACATCAGAATGAAATGTGGGAATATATAGATATAGAAGATGATGAAATTCCTTTTTAAAGCGTTTTATATTATGAACTAATGTTATGCAAAAACGTGAAAAATAGTTTTCTTCACGTTTGCAAACACTTTAATTTTTAGAATATAAAGGCGAAGACTAATAGCTTTCAAAGTAAGGACTGGCAGTCCTTTCGTGAAATATAAAAACCAATAAAGGACTGCCAGTCCTGATGCTAAATTACCTCGACAGAAAGATACCAAAGAGTCCAAATTATAAGCCAATGTTTTGATTTGGAACATCAGTGAAAAAACTTGCTTTTTCACTCCAATAGCCTAGAACCGCAACTTCGGTCTCGGGAGACGTTAAAAATGCTCTTTACTTTGATTTAAAAAACGTAGCGTTATTGCGGGTTTTCCGCGACTAAAGTCGCGGCTCCAAGGGGTGCCGAAAAGTTTTAACTCCCTTTCAATTTCTCAATCGCTATTTCTGTCGCTTGCGGATAATTCGTTTTTCCTGTTGCTAATAATGGAATCTTATCAATCACAAAAATTTTGCGCGGAAGATGGAGTGAAGACATCCCTTTTGCAACTGCCGCTATATCACGAGAATTGGTTGAGGTTTGCGTCGTCAATAAAATAATCTTTTCCCCTTTTCGACTATCTGGCAAACTCACCGCAGCATGTTGTGCATCTGGCCATGCTTTAGAGGCTAGCTGTTCTACTACCGTTAAAGACACCATCTCACCACCGATTTTAGCAAAACGTTTACTACGTCCTTTAATCGAAATAAAACCATCCTCATCAACATCGACTATATCGCCTGTGTCGTACCAACCTTCGCCATAAATAGAAGCTGGAGGAACTAACACACCAGGATTATCGGTCAATAAATAACCTTTCATAATATTTGGCCCTGAAACATGCAGTTTACCACCGCCTTCTATACCTGCTATTTTTTCCAACTTATGAGCCATTTTTGGCATAAAACGACCGACAGTCCCTGCTTTAAAATCCATATAGGTATTAGCTGAAGTTACAGGTGCAGTTTCTGTCGCGCCATAGCCTTCAAAAACACGAATACCAAATTTTTCCATCCAAACATCACGCGTGCTTTGCTGTAATTTTTCAGCACCTGCAATCACATAACGCATATTATAAAAATCATAGGCATGAGCTTTTCTAGCATAAGCCGCTAAAAAAGTATTTGTGCCAAACATAATGGTTGCATCCAGCTCGTAAGCCATTTCAGGGACAATACTGTAATGCAGAGGGGTAGGATAAAAGAAAGTTTTTACACCCGTCATGAGTGGTAAAATTGTTCCTGCGGTAAAACCAAAAGAATGGAACAGTGGTAAAAAATTCAGCACCGTATCACGAGGGGTAAGGCTAATGCGAGACTTAACCTGAGTAATATTTGCCATGATATTACGATGAGATAAAACCACCCCTTTAGGTGCGCCTTCTGAACCTGAGGTGAATAAAACAACCGCTGCCGCTTCGCAATCATCAGCTTGTTTGTGATACCAATAATCCGCTGTCCAGCATTGAAATAAAGCTTTTAATTTATCGACTGCGGTAATGGTTTCGGCAATATCTTCCAAATATACCAACGTCAGCTGTTTACTTAACGCTTCGGCATCCTCTTGTAATTTTCCTAGTTCAATAAAACGTCGTGATGTTAAAACTGTTTTCACCTCAGCAGTACGACAGGCCGAAGTCATCCCCACTGAACCCATTGTATAATTAAGCATCGCAGGGACACGCGCACTTACCTGCAAGGCTAGGACAACACTCAGAGTTTTACTAGTATTAGGGAGTAATACACCGATATGCTCGCCTTTTTCAGTACTTCCTTCCAAAGCATTAGCAAGTGCAATCGCACGCGTTATAACGGTATTATAAGATAAGGGTGTGCGCTCTAAATCCTCAGCAATTTTATGAGAGCCACCATGTATAGTACGCGCTTCTAATACCCCCGAAAAAAGCGTTTGTTTGTACGGACTGGTGACAAACATCATTTCAGTCATTAAGTCTGCCAAGGCATGACCGCTAGATTTGCGGCGTAATTTGCCACGCAGCTCATCAGGTGCATGAATAATGGTTGACGGTAAAATATGAATAGTGATTTTAGGGAAAAAACGTAAACGCACGACACCTTTTAAACGTGAAAAATGCGTGTATTGTCCGCCTGAAATTCTAATAGGCAAAATAGTCGCACCCGATTTATCAGCAACCATCCCCGTACCGTCATAAACTTTCATCAACGAGCCTGTCACCGTAATCCGCCCTTCGGGAAAAATCACCGTTTTGGTATCGTTTTTTAAGTGACGAATCAGTTTTTTTAATGACATCGGATGAGTGGGATCCATAGGAAACACATGCGATAACCATAGAAAAGGTTTTAACCACCAACGTCGTGAAATTTGAGTATTAATCGCAAAGGTAATTTTATCGGGTAAAAATACCCCCAATAATAAAGGGTCTAGGAAAGAGGTATGATTAGCAACAATCAACACTCGATCGCCTGCTTGATGGTAGTTTTCTAAACCATGAACTTCTATTCGATAAATAATTCGCAATAACCAGTGTAAAATTTTTTTTACGATAAAATACATTACATTTCTCCCGATGTTTTAATAATTTTTTTACGTGGAATAAGTATTCAACCCTAAGCATTTTAACATTTTGTAGCTCAAGGTTAAGTCGTTCTTTGTCGGTTTTATCGAACTATAAACAACTGAGCCTCTCGCTTTCAATGTTTTCTTAAAAGACTTAGGGAAAATTACTTAGTTGCTATTAGGATACTATAAATAAAATAATTAAACATTGTTTAATTTAATGCAAAAATAGTTCAAAAAAATGATCTTCCTTATTATTTCCGAGACTCGCCACTAGCTAACACGACGAAATATCATTTATAACTGCTTTCTGTTCGTAGTGAAAAAACAAGTTTTTTCACTACCGTTCAAAATAAAGAAATTTATATTCTATAACATTAAAGTATTTGCAAATGTGAAAAAACTTATTTTTTCACTCCTTTGCGTAACAGCCGTTATTTATAAAAAATATTTGCCCCAACCTCAAACAATCCGTTATTTTGAGGATTAGACCTAACTACCTTAATAAAAAAGTTCATAGCTTTCATAATTTCATTTTCGGGTTCGATATTAACCTCAACCTCATCACCGGCTTTAAATTCATGCTCTGTGAAAAAAGAAATACCAGAACCACTTAAAGTTACACACCAAGCTCTATATAATTCAGTTGAATTTTCAGGTTTACAATGAATTTCACAACTAACATTCATTCGCATCCCGTCTCGTTTTTCATTAATCTCTTTCACCTCATTCTCCTAAATTCAATAGTATACCGCTTTCAATATTAACCATTAACTCTGTAACTTAAAGCAACAAAGTCATTGTCTTTCATTTTATTAAGCGTTGCAGAACTTTCAAAAAAATTATTTTCTCGTACAGCACTTCTAACGACTTTAACAACAAACGTTATGGTTTTACCTTTAGTATTCTTAGCAGGAATAGTAACCTTCACATCCTCTCCCACAGAAAATTGATGCTCGCTTAAAAAAGACATTCCTGAGCCACTTAAAGAAACACTCCAGCTCTGATAACTTTTTTTCTCTTTTTTAGATTTACATTCAATCTCACAAAACACATTCATACGTGTATAGTCACGTTTTTCGCTAAAATTTATCATTATTTTTCTCCATTAAATAACAACACTAGCTATACTAAAATTACTTTTCTTTGTTGAAAAGCGATTTTAGTATAGTTCTGTGTTAGTAATACCGCCTAAAAAATTTAAAAATCAGCCGATAAACGTAAATAATAAAACCCGCCATTGTAACCATAAGGTGAATTCTGTAAAGCTATACCCTCTACACTATTTTTAGAGTCACGATGATTACTGTTAAATAAATTATGCGCTCCGACAGCAATATTAAAATTGTGAATTTGGTAAGCAATATCTACATCTGCTAACCATTGACTACTTAAACGTCGCTCTTCTTCAGAAAAAGCCCCCGCCTTAATTACTCTAAAGACACTATTAAAATCTCCAATTTTATAATTTGCCGTTAAGATAAGGCTTTCATTTGGTTGCCCTGATTCGAGTCGTTCTTGGTCTTCATCACTAAATATGACACCTCCGCCATCTGCCCCTAAAATACTGGGAGAACGAACACCGCCTTTAATTTTAGTTTTATTATAGTGATATAACGCACTTAGTTTTAATTCACCCTGTGCTTGAAAATCCAGTTTGTAATCTGCGCGTAAATCATAACCTTGTGTTTCTGTATCAAGCGCGTTGGTAAAAAAACGCGCCGCAAACAAATTGCCTCCCGCTAAAATATTAGCCACTTCGGGAGAAATAGACGGTGTAATATTGCGTGAAAAAATAATTCTATTGTTAATTTTGGTATAAAAATAATCACCACTCACCGAAAAATTAGCACTCGGTTTGTAAACTAAACCTGCGGTGAAATGCTCTGACTCTTCTGCTTCTAAAGAAGTTGCTCCTAAGGCTTGAGC
>WTBX01000403.1 GCA_013138855.1 Methylococcaceae bacterium | reverse complement strand
GCTAAAGTTGACTAGAAGCCAACTCTCCAGATACTCAAGTGTAAGTATTCACCTCCCCCTTTGGAAAAGGGGGATATGAGGGGGATTTATTTAATAAAATCTCCCCTAACCCCTCTTTTTTTAAGAGGGGGACTGAACACTTACCTTGTCTTAATTCAGAACTGAAAAGTTAAATCAATTTACTCCGACCCCTTTGATCTTAGATGGTTGGTTTAATCCTGAGGAGATTGAGGAAAATTAATATTAAGGTTTCTCGCAAATGAAGGTTATGGGTAACATTCCTCAACAGGTGTGTTATCCCTGAATTATGCGAGAGCTAACTATCTTTCATTTGTGTTTTTCCCGCTTTAAAAGGTCGATTTTTTTGCTGTTGGCAATCAATGCGACGCTGTTCTGCATTATGGATAATCTGTTGGCGAGTTTGATTATCAACTTGTGTCCATTGACAAATTTCTTCCATTGAACGAAAACATCCTAAACAAATATCATTTTCATTTAAGCAACATTGTCTAACACAGGGGCTAAGAATAGTGCTGTTCATGATGAATCTCGTAAATTAGATGAGCGTAAAACCGCGCATAGAGAACGGATATTTGATTGTTTCTCTTTCAGAATAAGCGTTATGCTTATTTCTTCTATCGCAGCTAATAGGCAAATAAAAGCACTAATTCTAAAAGCCCAGACCCAGCCTGTTAAAAATAATAAATATAATGATAATGACATGGCTACTGCGGCACATTTTACGGTTAAGGTGTGATAACTGGTAAATGAGCCAAATTTAGCGATGCCGACAATAGCGGGCAATAAATAGCTGCTAATAATCAAGAATACATAAAATATTTCTTGTTTTACAACGTCTGGCCACAGCCACCATGCACTTAGGGCGATAGTTAAATAAGTAATGACATCGCCCCAGCTATCTAGTGTCGCTCCTAACTCAGTGATTTGTTCTGTCATACGAGCAACAAAACCATCTAAAGCATCGGATAAAAAGGCGAAAGCTAATAAAATTAAAAAGGAGTGATTGTTTCCATGCCATGCAAACCATAACAATACTGGCGAGGCGGCGAATCTAAAGCAGGATAATAGATTCGGTGCTGTTAATAAGGCTTGATAAGCAGGTGTTTTCATAGCTGAAAACTTGCTGTGAGTGGGGCATGGTCAGACAATGAACGCCAGCGTAAATGTTTAAGCTGTTCACAATTTATAAGGTTTAAACCGCGATAATAAATTCTATCCATAGGCAATACTGGCAACCACGCAGGGAAGGTTCGCGCATGATGTCCTTGTGTACTTTGAAACACTTCCTGTAGTTGTAAGTGTTCATGAAAGTAGCGAGAGATAATGCCGCGCCAGTCATTGAAATCACCCGCAATAATTAAAGGTGCATCGTGTGGAATATGGCTCTCTATGCGTTTGCATAAAGTTTGTGTCTGTAATTTTCGTTCTGACTCGGATAGTCCAAAATGAACACAAACAACATGAACCGCCGTTTGCTTTTCGCCTAAGTGAATGATGCCATGTAATAAACTGCGGCTTGCCCAGCTATAGGGCGAAACATTGATATTTTCCCATGACGCTAAGGGGTGTTTGCTTAAAATGGCGTTACCGTGATGACCATTGCGATAGACGGCATTTTTCCCATAAGCATAGTATGCCCAGCCGCCATCGGCTAAAAATTCCGCTTGTGAATCTTTCGGCCATTCTGCTAGGTTTTTCTGATGTTTTTTATGGATACCCTGAATTTCTTGTAAACATAGCAAGTCCGCATTTATTTCTATTAAAGCCTCTCGAATATGATGCAAAACAAAACGTCGATTGCCGACATTAAAGCCTTTGTGAATGTTATAGGTGAGTATGCGTAATTTAGAGTTATTCATGCTTGCCTCTTACAAAAATTTCAAATAGCGGAGATTAGATATTTGATGTTTTCCAATGTAAGCGTTCGCATTCTCTTTTTTTAAAGAGAAAGCGGAGTAATTGCATTTATGACTTGAATTTACGACGGCTAAAACAGGCAGTTTCAAAAAAGCTTTAGTTTTGCCTCTTCACACCAATAGCTAAAGAGCCTGTAAAAGTATTCCAAAATTAGGCAAAAAACCGCATTTCGGCTAAGTTAATGTTTTGATTTGGAACGTCAGTGAAAAAACTTGTTTTTTCACTCCTCTGCGTAACATCAGTTGTGTAAATTATTAGGTCGGGGTAGAAAGCAGGGTTTGAGGGTCTATGAATATCGCAATCGTTAATGACATGACCGCAATAAAAAAACTAGTGAGGGAAGGGCGTAAATGCTCTTTATTGTGAACGGCAAGATAAAAAAAACTAGAAATTAAATTACTGATACCTATTAATAAAACAATCATCAGTAATGTAAATTCAATTAAAACTAGTTCATTTCTGCGTACATATTCACTAGAGTTAAGTTCAATGGTGTGGAGACTGGCGACGAGTATGAGCATAAATGATAGCCAGACAGATAACCAGATTTTTGTTTTAGGATAGTTTGTGAGGGGGGTGTCAGTGATGCTCGTTGTCATATCTAATTACTCTTTAAAGGAGGTAAAGTGAATGAATGTTTCAAAAGGGTGTAGCTTACAAGCAGAATGTAACAAAGAAGACGCAAAAAGCGTGCTGCATAAAGAATTAATGCAACGTTGCTGAATGTCGGGGATAGAAAAGTGTGTGTGAATCATGGAGGAGCATACTAGCCTAGTAAGAGGATTTTATAAATGTGACAAAATGTCGCATAGCTTACATTTTATGAAATATCTGATGATTAAAAGGCTATTGTTCATGACTCTATCAAGGTAATTTACATTAGACATCTTTCCTAATTAATTCCCTAAAGAATAAGGCTTTTAAAGACTCACTGAACAATTCAAAGAAAAGTATTAGACCTCCGAGGTTTTTAAAACCTCGGAGGTCTGAAACAACACGATTAATTAAAGGATAGTATCCCTGAGTTAGCTATATTATTTAGGAAAGGTGTCTATTTTTTATAGCTCATAAAAGTGAGACATCAAACCTGTCAGGTTTATTGCGCGTAAACATTGAAAATTTAGACACCTTTAAGTTGATAGTCTAAATGTTCACGAAAAGCATGAAAAGATTTAATTTCAGGGGTGTTGTTGTGTTTTTTGTGGATAAAAAGGTAAGAAGAAAAAAATAATACTGTAAAAACATAATTAATTTATGGTTTATAAGGCAGGTTCGCGGTATGATTCTAGCCGTTTGTGTGTATTTCCAAAACAATCTTTTTTCTTTAAACCTTATTTTTCATGACTACATGACTAAAATCCTAATTGTTGAAGATAGTAAAACTCAAGGCTTACTCCTAAAATCGACTTTGGAAGATGCGGGTTTTGAGGTAGTTTGTGCAGAAGATGGGCGTTCAGGACTGGAGTTTGCAAGACGGCACACCCCAGACTTAATTATTACTGATATTAGAATGCCTGATATTAATGGTTATGAATTAGCATGGGAAATTAAAAATGATTTTGTTTTAAAGCGCATTCCCGTTATTTTGCTTTCTCATCTGGCAGAAACCAAAGATATTATTATGGGACTGGAGTCGCTAGCAGATTCGTATGTCATTAAACCATTTAACGAAGAAGAATTGCTGACGAACATTAATTTTTTGCTCACTAACCCCAACGAAGAATGTCAGAATCCATTGTCGGTTGTTTTAGATAATGAAGTTCACCCCATTCGTTCTAATCGTCGACAAATATTATGCTTTTTAGTATCAACCTATGAAACGATGATTAGCCGTAATCGGCAATTGCTGGAAGTGCAGACAAAATTGCGATTATTAAACGATCAATTAGAACAGCGAACTAAACAATTAGAAGAATCTGAAATACGTTTTCGCTCTTTGGTTGAAACCGTTCCTGATATTATTTATCGCATAGATGAAGAAGGCTATATTGTTTTTATTAATCAAAGTATTCGGAAATTAGGTTATGAGCCTAAAGATTTAGTGGGCAAACATTTTAGCGAAATTATCGCACCGCATCAGGTAGACCAAGTTAGCCGAAAAACAGCACTCGCTTCAATCGTTGATAATCAAAATTATACAGAGCCACAACCTAAATTATTTGATGAAAGACGAGCAGGTGAGCGAAAAACCACTGGCTTGGAAATTTTACTCAAGGTAAATCAATCAGATAATGTCGTTAGTGGCATAGTTGATGCCCTAGAAAATGATTATGTTGATATGGAAGTCAGTAGTATTGGCATGTATCAACTTTCTGAGGATAATAATATTTTTATCGGGTCAGTGGGCGTGATTCGTGATATTAGTGATAGAAAATTAGCAGAAAAGTATTTAAAAACAGCTAAACAACAGGCAGAAAAGGCTAATAAGGCTAAATCTGACTTTTTATCGTCTATGAGTCATGAGCTTAGAACGCCATTAAATGCAATTTTAGGTTTTAGTCAATTATTACGCACCGATGACGATAATCCTTTGTCGGCAGATCATGCTGATTCCCTGCGTGAAATTCACCATGCAGGTGAGCATTTATTGGACTTGGTTAATGAAATTTTAGATTTAGCGGCCATTGAATCAGGAAAAAGCTCATTGGAATTAGAAGTAGTTTCTCCTGCTGATTTTTTACCGCATTGTCAGAATATGGTTCGGATTTTAGCGAAAAAATACCAAGTAGATTTTAATTATGAGGTTACCTTTCCTTATGAAAACTATCATGTGCGTGTTGACCTTACGCGAATCAAACAGGTCTTGCTAAATTTATTATCCAATGCGGTTAAATATAATCGTAAAGAAGGTACTGCAACGCTAAAGTGTGAAAACTTTAACGATGAATATATCCGTATTTCGGTGATAGATACGGGCATTGGTATTGCCAAAGAGGATTTAGATAATATTTTTGAGCCTTTTTCAAGAGCGGAAAAAAGCAAGCATGTAGAAGGAACAGGAATAGGGCTTGCCATTACCAAACAACTTGTTGACGCAATGGGGGGGAAAATTAGTGTTAGTAGTGAGTTTGATAAAGGCAGTGTTTTTTGGATTGATTTAGAATTAGTGTCTAAAGATTAAAATAATGGCCTCTACACTCGGCAGCTTTCATCAGCATTTTAATAAAAAACAGCTCTATTTAGAGCTACAAGCACAGAGTATTGCTTGTTGTTTGCTGGTTTCACAAGTTAACAAAATTTTTTCCTTAATGGCATTAACTCCCGTTGCCAAGACACCTGATTATTTAGTCGGTGTTTTTAATTATCATGGCGTTAGTGTTCCTGTTATAGATTTAGCGATGCGTTTAGGTGAAACTAAAGATGCAGCCTATTCAATTAATACCACGGTCTTATTATGTAATACGTTGGACGCAGGTATTTTGTTTGCCATGATAGTGTCTGATATTGGTAATATCATTACCCTAAACAGTACTGAATTACAATTAGTTCAACAATTTCCAGGACAATCATCCCCCTTTTCAGCTATTTGTCAACAAGCAAAACAAAGTCGTTTTGTGTTAAATACCGATGCTTTATTAGATAGCAGTTTGACTCAACTTTATACCTTATCTCCTAAGGAGGTTAATAGTTTGATTAGCCATGATTTTAAGCGCGATTAATACGATGAACTTGAAATTTGATCCTGTACTGTCAGCTCAGGACGAAGAAAATTTTAGATTTTTTCTAAATAATGCTTATGGCTTGCATCTTCATGAGCATCAACAAGATAAATTTAAAAAGGCAGTTTATGATACTTGTCAGAAATTTTGTATTAGCAGTGCCGCAGCGTTATTAGAAAAAATTCAGCAAGACCCTTTTTGTGACGAACGTATCTTGCTGATTCAGCAAATTACCGTTGATGAGAGCTATTTTTTTAGAGATGATGAGCAGCAAAAATTTTTAAAAACAGAGTTTTTACCTAAATTGATTGCACAAAAAAGACAAGCACAAGACAAGCACTTGCGTATTTGGAGTGCAGGTTGTTCTACAGGGCAAGAAATTTATAGTATTGCTATCTTGCTATACCAATTATTGCCTGATTTTTCCGAGTGGACATTACACCTGCTTGGCAGTGATATTAGTCACCAATCATTAGAGCAAGCCATCGCAGGAAAATATAATCGCTGGTCTATTAGAACCGATGAAAACTTTATTAATCATAGTGGTTATTTTACCCCTAGCGATGAGAGATATTATCAATTGAAGGATTTTATCAAAAATAAAGTTAAATTTTTTTATCTAAATCTGGCAGAAGATACATTTCCATCACTGATGAATCAAACCTGTTATTTAGATTTGATTTTATGTCGAAATGTTTTTATTTATTTTACCCCCGAGGTGATTGAAAAAGCCTGCCATCAATTTGCACAAGCGTTAAGGCCAGAAGGCGTCTTGATGTTGTCGGTGACAGACCCTGTAAATTTTTCCTGTTTAGAATTAAATAAAGAAAAATGGGGCGAGGTTTTTTATTTTAAACGTAAAAATGAGTTTCTCGTTGAAGAAACACAAGATGATTCTTACTATAGTGAAACAAGCTTATCATCGTTCGATAACATTGATTCGGCGAGTATTGTCAGCCAGCCTGTTAAAGATGAACCTCAGTCTGATGACTTAGAAGAGATTAAAAAGAAAGTTATTCCTTTATTACGAAAAAGTCTTTGGAGTCAAGTCATTGAAAGCTGTAATTTAGCACTGGTGAATTATTCTAAAGATGCTGATTTACATCAATTTAAAGCCAAGTCGCTTGTTAATCTGGGACAATTTAATGAGGCGAAGTTGGCTTGTGAAAAAAGCATTGTCTGTGATGACTTAGATCCTCATACTTATTTGCTTTACGGTTTAATTTTATTGCAGCTAGAACTTTATGATGAGGCTGAAAAAGCCTTTAGACAGACTGTTTTTTTAAATCATGATTTTATGGAAGCACATTATCAACTTGGACAAGTGTTGCTTTATAAAGGACAAAAAAAACAAGGGGTTAAAGCGATTAAGAATGCTTTGAAATTGGCAGAAGAAGGTGATAAAAATCAGCCAGTGCATAATGTCATCACCTTAACCTACGCAAGTTTTTCAGAAATTATTAAAAATGAATTAACTGTTCTCAATGATAAACAATAATATGACAGCGGCTGAATTAATGCCTAAAAATGCTGATGATTTAGTATTACTGCATGAGCGAGCAGAAAAACTGGCTCAAAGCTTAGATTTAAAGCAACCGCAGCATAAGAGTCATATTTATATGCAATTTAAATTAAATGACAATACTTTATTTGGTATTGAGCAAAATATGCTTGATGAAGTGTTATATGTTA
Source organism: Methylococcaceae bacterium (assembly GCA_013138855.1). GTDB lineage: Bacteria > Pseudomonadota > Gammaproteobacteria > Methylococcales > Methylomonadaceae > WTBX01. The sequence continues at coordinate 6,283 of WTBX01000403.1, read as the reverse complement.
AACGAGTAACAACCTTAACATGGTTGCCCACGTTTATTTATGGGGTGATTAATTGGAAAGGTCAAGTTTTAACGGTATTGGATGCTAACTATCTTTGCCACCAGCAAGTCTCTACTATTAATGAGATGAGTAAAATTATCGTGGTGACGTATGAAAAAAAATCCATAGGCTTGCTGGTTAATGAGTTGTGTAATTTTTATCATTATGAAGATTCCGAACTCAAAACTAATTTACAAAGCCCTATCGCCTTTAATAAAAATTACTTTTTAGGCTTAATTGATTCTTCAGTTATTTTGCTTAATATGAAAGTTGTATTAACAGACCCTAAACTTAAAATCGAATATCAATAGCATTGTGTTAGGAAAAAATAATGGATAGCAAAAAGGTTATGAAAATCAGCACAGAAGAGCGTTTGTCGCGTTTATCTTATGTGAATTTAACCGAGAAAGACTGTGATGTTTTAAAAAAATTTAAACCTGTCATCGAAAAAAATGCAGATAACATTATTGATGAATTTTATAAAAATATTATGCGTTTTCCTGAACTTGATGCCGTAATTCATAACGCAGGCTCTAATGTCGAGCGTTTAAAAGTCACCCAAAAACGCTATTTGCTGGAAATATTTGAGGGTGTATTTGATGATGCTTATTTTGAAAGTCAACTTAAGATAGGAGTTATGCATAAAAAAATAGGTTTGACTCCACGTTGGTACTTAGGAGGCTACAGTATTTATTTGCAACAAATTAATCCCTTGATTTTGCGAAAATATTGGTACAGCTCCGCTAAAGTTTTAAAATTACAGGCGGCAGTCAATAAAATTTTATCGGTAGATGCGCAGTTAGCGATTGATACTTATACTTTTGGCTTATTGCAAGATGTGAAAGAGGTTAGTTTATCTAAAGAGGAAATAGAGTCTAAAGTAAATGTCTATAAAACGTTTATCGCTAAAGTATCAGAAGGTGATTTAACTCAGCAAATTGAAACGACAGGCAATGATAATCTTACATCGTTAGGTGAACATATTAATGGCATGATTGTTAGTTTAAGTCAGATGACTGAACAGATTATAAGAGTCGGGGGAACGTTAGCTAATACCATTGCTAAACTTAATAGTACGGTCGCCAGTCAATCTAGTGGCGCAAGCCAACAAGCTTCTGCGGTTAATGAAACAACGACAACGCTAGAAGAAATTAAGGCAACCTCTCAGCAAACTCAAAGCAAAGCGCAAACCTTAGGAACCGCCGCTGAAAAAATTCGTAAAGAAGGTGAACATGGAATTGCGGCGATGTTTCAGGTCGTTAAGTCAATGAGTGAAATTAGAGAGCGCGTGAATAGTATTTCACAAACTATTTTAATGCTTAGTGAAAAAACTCAACAAATCGGCAATATTACGAATGTTATTTCTAATTTAACGCAGCAATCTAAAATGCTTGCTCTTAATGCCTCTATAGAAGCTGCGAAAGCAGGGGATGCAGGTAAAGGCTTTGCCGTTGTTGCTACCGAAGTTAGAGACTTAGCCGAGCAATCACAGCAGTCTACCGAGCAGGTACATAAAATTTTGAGGGATATTCAGTTGGCAACCGATAAAGCGGTGATGGTGACAGAGCAAGGCAGTAAAGAGGTTGATATTGGTGAGGAACTCGTTAAAAACACCAGAGAGATCATGGAAAAGCTCAATAAAGTGATTAATGAATCAGTCATAGCCAGTCAGCAAATAGTCGCAGCGGTCAGGCAGGAAGGGGCGGGGATTTCTCAAGTCACTTTGGCAATGAGTGAGATTAATAAAGTAACGACACAATTTGTTTCTGCTGCCGAGCAAACTAAAGCTGTTTCTAATGATTTATCTGGTATTTCGGAACAGTTACAGCAAAGCATTAGTGTTTATAAACACTAATTGTTGAGAAAATGGATATTGATTCTCAATTAATGCAGCAGTTACAACTGGTTTTTAAGGTTGAACTGGAAGAGCATCTGCAAGTGATGAGTGATGGTTTACTGGCATTAGAACAAGGCTTGGAAGCTGACGCGCAGCAAATATTGATGGAGGAAGTCTTTCGCGCAGCCCATAGTCTTAAAGGCGCGGCAAGAAGTGTCAGTCAGCCAGAGATTGCTGAAATCACCCATTGTTTAGAATCTATTTTTAGTTTACTCAAAAAAGAACAGCTGGTTTATTCAACGGAATTGTTTAATGCATTGCTACAAGCGTTGGATAACATAAAACTGCTGTCTCAAAATCAAAAAAGTCTGACCGCGACACAATTAAAAGCCTTATTGGAAACATTAAGAGTTTTTTTAAGGCCTGCAACGACCGTTACTAATAAGCAAGCGACAAAGAAAAAGAGTGTCTCCCCTGCAATCGTTACTGAGAAAAAAGAGCCTGCTATTGTTGCGATAGCAGAAACTATTGTCGCTACGTTAGAAAAAGATATTGTTGAAGAGCCGCTTATAAAAGCCACCTCAGCAGAGGATGCAACAAGCGATAAAAATTACACGGTATTAGCGCAAGATGTTACTCAGTTATCGTTGATTTCTGAAGAATTACAAATATCAAAGTTACAGCTCAAGCAACATACTAGTGATTTTCATAATCTCTGTTTAAATTTAGACCGATTAATGGGGAATTTAAATGAGTCTTTTTTTCAGCATTTAGATACGCGGCAGCGTGAAAAAATCAATGTTATTAGCTCCGAGATAAATCATGAGATTAACCAGAGTTTTTCATCATTTCATAATGTAAGACAATTAAACAGCCATTTTCAATTATTAGCACAAGACTTGGAATACAACGTTAATAAAATGCGCTTAGTGCCTTTTTCTGTGTTGTTGGCCCCTTTGCAAAGAATTGTGCGTGATTTATCGCAACAGCAAGATAAACAGATTAATTTTACCATTACGGGCAGTGATATAAAAATCGACCGTCACCTTTATAAAACGCTACATAATCCTTTATTACATTTAATTAATAATGCAATCGACCACGGTATTGAGTCTAAAACAGCGCGAGTAAATAAAGGCAAAAATCCTCAAGCCCAACTCTCACTCGTTATTTCAAAAACTGGCTACAATATTAATATCCTGCTTTCTGACGATGGTAAAGGCATTAATCTTAATAAAGTGAAACAAAAAATTGTTAAGCAAAAAATGTTATCAGTGGATGATGTCGAGCTTTTGAGCGAAGAACAAATACTGGATTTTTTATTTAAACAAGGTTTTTCTTTAAGTGAAATTATCACGGATATTTCAGGAAGAGGCGTAGGACTCGATATCGTTAAAACCAACTTGCTGAGTATAAAAGGCGATATTAGCGTAAAAACTAAGCTTGATAAGGGGACGGAATTTCTCTTAAACTTACCGGCATTATTAACAAGCGAATCAGGTGTTTTAATTAGCCTGAACCAACAAAAGTTTACTTTGCAAGGACATAGCATTGAACGCGTTGAAAATATTCATAGTGATAAGCTTGTTTTTTTAAATAATCAACTTTTATTGCCCGCAACGGATTTAAATGCTAACCCCATCTCATTTTATTATCTGGCTGAATTGTTGCAAATAAGTGAGCATGATATTGATTATCATGACTTGTATAACTGCATTTTTATTAGCGATGGGCAAAAAACGATTGCCTTAATTGTTGATGAGATTATCGGTGAGTTGGAGTTAATTATTAAACCCTTTTCGTATCCATTAGTGCATGTACCGTTTGCGGTCGGGATGACAACCTTGGGAAGTGGTGAATTAGTGCCTGTTTTAAATGCGAATGAGTTAATTAATAGCGCGTTTAATACGTCATATAATTTAAAACCCCAGCCAAAGACAAATGATTCTTTAAAACAGAATATTTTAGTCGTTGATGATTCAAATACTTCGCGCACATTGGAAAAAAATATTTTGGAACAGCATGGTTATCAAGTGACAGCCTTAATAAATGGACAATTGGCGTGGGAAGAATTACAGCACAATAATGCGTATGACTTAATTATTACCGATGTGGAAATGCCATTAATGAATGGTTTTGAATTAGTGGAAAAAATTAAAAATCAACCTTCTACCGAAGCAATTCCAACGATTATTGTCAGCTCTTTAAATAGTGAGCAAGATAAACGCCGAGGCATACAAGTAGGTGCAGATGCTTATATTACTAAAGATTTATTTGATAGTGATAAATTATTAACGATTATCAACCAATTGCTTTAAAGGATTATTATGATTCAGGTACTCATTGTTGAAGACTCTAAAGTTATTACTTTGTTGTTAACCGCAATTATTCAAAATGAAGAGGATTTGGAAGTCATCGGTCATGCAGGAACAGGAGAGGAAGCGATAGAAATGTCTGAACGCCTAAACCCTGATTTAATCACGATGGATATAAGAATGCCTGTGATGGATGGTTTGACGGCCATTCAACATATTATGGCAAGTAAACCTAGACCGATTGTGGTTATCAGCTCGAATGTTGATGATGAGTTACAAATTAGTTTTAAGGCAATAGATTGTGGTGCATTAGCCGTGTTAGAAAAGCCGTGTGGATTTCATGACTCCGAATTTGAATCGATGCGTTTAGAAATCATTAACACGATTCGGGCGATGGCAGAAGTAAAACTGGTAAAGCGTCGTATTCCTATTGCGTTATCTCAAACTGTTAGTCATGATTACTCAAAAGAATATGAACTGGTTGTTATCGGCTGTTCTACAGGCGGCCCTCAAGCATTAAAACAAATATTGTCCGCGCTGCCTGCCAATTTTCCATTACCGATTATTGTCACGCAACATATAGCGAGTGGATTTATTGAAGGGCTTGCAAGCTGGTTAAATGAAAATTGTCTGCTAGAAGTGAAAACGGCGGTTGCTAATGAAGCTTTATTACAAGGTTATGTTTATCTTGCGCCCGATAATTGTCACAGTATGATTAATAAAACGGTCAATGGTTATGAAGTGTTCTTATCTCGCGACGAAGCGATTAACGGCTTTAGACCGTCTGTTACCGCACTATTTAATTCTGCCGCCACCCTATGTCCTAAAAAAAGTATTGGTATTATTTTAAGTGGTATGGGTAAAGATGGGGCAGAAGGAATGCAGGCAATGAATGAACAAGATTGCTTAACGATCGCCCAAGATGAAGCCAGCTCCATAGTCTTTGGAATGCCTGCCGCCGCCATTGCTTTAAATGCGGTTAATGAAATACTCCCCGTAGAGCTTATAGCCGATTGTTTAGTAAAACAAACCGCTATAAATAATCATGCTGCTTAATAGTTTAAGCTATATATAATGGCATTAATATGATAATGTGCGCAGCCTATGGAATTTGATCTTGCTTTTAATGCCTCTTATCTTGTCGCTTTTGCGATGGGAGTTTTCAGTAGCGTACATTGTATAGGGATGTGCGGCTCTATTATTGGCACACTCACCTTAAGTCTTGCGCCCGAAATCAGAGCGAGCAAAAGAACTTTATTTACCTTTGTACTAAATTATAATATTGGTCGCATCACTAGCTATACCTTAGCTGGCGCAATAGTCGGTTTATTAGGCATGTTATTTAGTTTGCCGATAACAAATGGACAGGGACATCGTTTTTTACAATTCTTCTCAGCGACTATTATGGCGAGTGCAGGCTTATATATCGCTGGCTGGTTTCCACGTTTTGCTTATATAGAAAAAGCAGGCTCTAAGTTTTGGAAATTAATCGAGCCTTATGGGCGCAAATTAATTCCAGTAAAAACGCGCCTACATGCGGCTTTGTTTGGAATGGTCTGGGGCTGGCTGCCTTGTGGTTTAGTGTATGCTGCTTTAACAGTCGCAGCAAGCACCGGTGATGTTGTTAGAAGTAGTTTAACCATGCTGTCATTTGGCTTAGGGACTTTGCCAGCAGTGGTAGGAGTCGGTATAATGACGGATACATTAACAAAGCTATCCAGAATGCAGCGGTTTAAGCAATTGGTTGGCATTTTATTGATAGTGCTTGCTATATTGGCCGCTTTCCCGTGGCTTAATCCATTGCGTTTACAGCACATCTAATAACCATTAAATAAAAAGGGCTTAGCATGGATCATTTTAATTCAATTATTGGTCAATCCCCTGCATTTGAATCTTTACTGCGTAGTGCCAAAATGATCGCAGGGACAGATGTTACCGTACTCATTAAAGGTGAAACTGGCACAGGAAAAGAAGTTTTAGCTAACGCTATCCAAAAAGATAGTCAACGTGCTAATAAAGCATTTGTCACCTTGAATTGCGCAGCATTACCAGAAGGCTTAGTAGAGTCCGAGTTATTTGGACACAAAAAAGG
>WTBX01000347.1 GCA_013138855.1 Methylococcaceae bacterium | reverse complement strand
AAAGGTAGCCATTTGTGCGCCACGTCGCCCACCCGCAGAAGACACGGTAAAACACATTTTGTCGTAAATATCCATAAACGACAAAGGCCCTGAGGTATAGGCACCTGCACCTGAAACGTAAGCATCTTTGGGTCTTAGGGTTGAAAATTCATAGCCGATTCCGCAATTATGAATGACGATTAAGCCATTATTACCTGCTAAATAGTTATTGTGCGACTCGACAGTAAAATCATAAAAAGTCTCGCCAATCTCTAAATCACGTTTGACAGCTTTGACAGGACGTAATTGACGAACAAAATCAATCTGTGTTTTTAGTTGAGGAAGTTTGTCTGCCCAACGGTCAAGATAAACACGACTGACCTTTATTTGAGTATGTTTGCCGTGATATAAGCCTAAGTGTTGTTTCTCAAGATGAGTTAGGTCTGATGCTGCATTTTCCAAAGCCTTTTTTAGAGCATCAGTCATCACATAATGATCGTACTGCCCTGCTGTGCTTTTATGTTCTTTAATACGGCGTTTTTTACCACTATCTGCCATAAATTCTGATAGTTTAAGTAAAAATTCAGAATCAGAAATTTTAAGACTATAGCCGCCTGAGTCTTTAATAACAGCACCGTTATAAGTGTGTGAACGCGGTTTTCTATGGGTAATGCCACCATGAACACCAAATAAAGCTAATAGGCTTTGAATTTCATAAGTAAAATCTTTATTTTGACAGCTTAAGCTTGCGCTACCGCGTTCGGTACTTACGGTGCCATCGGTATCAATTAGCCCTGCAAGAAAAGGTAGGAAGTGTTTTTCAGGATTTTGTTTAATCCATTGCGGGACTTTTAAAGAGTGTGTTTTTTTACCTGTTTGCTCATCAATTAATTCACTCGCCGCACTGGCTTTAAAACTAGCGACAGTGAAATCCCAAACAGGCGTATTATTAGGCGTTACCGTACTGACAACTTTGGCATGACAATCATAAAATTGCTCAAAAAATAAGGCGTAACGCTCAACCACTTCACGTTCTGCGGCACGAATTTTAAATACTAGACGCTTGCCGTGCATTTGTGCTTGTTGTTGCCACTTGCCGTGAGATGATGAGTAAGTGAATTTTTTCTCATACGCGGAGCCATCACCTAAATGCGCCCCTGCAAACCATGCTTTTAACGCTTCTTTTTTATCTGCTTGCCATGCTAATTGTTTGTGAACCATTGCATCTGTAGCATTAACCTCATCAGCACGAACATACTGTAATTTATCATCACGATAAACCAGCACAGGGTGTTTAATGGAAGTCGTTAATGACCCTAAATGCGATTCAATTTCGATATTTTCATCTTTAGGTACATGCGTTGTCATGTGTTTTAAAATGAAACGCATTTCAAAACGACGTGACTTTTTATCGTAACTTAAAATTTGTTGATGCTTTTCGGTGACGGCTTGTTGTGCAGTAACATAACCTTTTTCAGTAACAACTAAGGTATCAGGCGCAACACAACCAGCTTTAAGCGTTAGCCCCGCTTCATGCACTTTCGCCAGAATATCATCCATTGAATCTTCAATGGTGCCAGACACGGTACAATTAATGGTTGAAGTCGCAGGTTTATGTTTTTCTGCCCCCGCATTAGAAGTGATTCGCCCCGCAGGAATAACACCATGACGCAACGCCCATAAAAATTCATGGAAATACTTTTCTTGAAAAGACTTATTTTTTTCGACCGAAGCTAAGGCTTTAGCAACACGTTGATAAGTGGCATCTATATCTTCATCGACAGCTACGCCATCTTTGGTTTTTAGACGATATTTAGTGTCCCAAATATCAAGTGATGCATTTTGTAGGGGAATTTCGATGTGGGTGTTTTTGGCAGTGTTTGACGGTGCTGGCATTAATGCTTTCCTGAGTGTATATGAATCAATCAGGGAATTTTACAGCAAGCACCGCTGTTTTGCATTTTCGTTTTTCAGTTAGAATTTACTTATATTTTAATAACTTATATAAAGCAAGGTTTTAAAAACACTATATTTCAAAGAGTTATAAAACCAGTTTTTTTAAGTAGTCTAAAAAGTCATCTTTAAGGTCTGCATGTAATAAACCATGTTCAACATTGGCAATTAAATAACCTAATTTAGAGCCGCAATCATAACGCTTGCCTTCAAACTGATAGCTTAAGACCGTCTCATCATTTAATAATTCTGCAATACCGTCGGTAAGTTGAATTTCCCCTCCCGCACCTGTGCCTATATGTTCAAGTTTTTCAAAAATAGCGGGCGTTAAAATATAGCGACCAATAACGCCTAAATCAGAGGGAGAATCTTCTGGTTTTGGTTTTTCGACAATCGCTTGTAATTTGCCAATTCTATCGGTTTGAGGTTCGATAGAAACAATGCCATATTTATCAGTTTCTTCATGGGCGACAGGCTCTACTGCCAAGATGCTGGATTGTTGCTCGGCAAATAAATCGACTAATTGTTTGGTACAGCCACGATTACCATCCTCTACTAAATCATCGGCTAATAAGACCGCAAAGGGTTCGTTACCTATTACAGGTTTAGCACAAAGTACCGCATGACCAAGCCCTAAAGCTTCTGTTTGACGGATAAAAACACAAGAGATATGAGGAGGAAGAATACTTCTAAGTATTTCTAGCGTTGCTGTTTTCCCTTTTTTTTCTAATTCGGTTTCAAGCTCATAGGCTTTGTCGAAATGGTCAGGAATTGAGCGTTTATTTCTACCCGTAATAAAAACCATAGTTTCAATGTGAGGACGAGCTGCGCATACATTTCCTACCTATCGGCGCTGGTTCCTGCACGGTAATGGAGTGCCCGGGTCCAGACGCACGACCAATGATTATA
>WTBX01000179.1 GCA_013138855.1 Methylococcaceae bacterium | reverse complement strand
GAAGGCAGACGAAATTTCTTAGTAGATTTACTGTTTAACCAACGAATATAAGCCTGAACATCTAACCAGCTTACACAAGCAACAGGGTGTTTTTCTGTTTGTTTAAAAGTTGCATCTTTCCAACCAGTATTTTTTTTACATCTATCACCCGATGCCGTTTTATGACCCGTCTCTTTAACAAACTGACGAAACTGCCCAACCGTCACTTCATAAACCCCCATCCAAAAACCATCTATGACTAACTCTCTATCATCTTTACTAGGGATGCTTTTATTATTACCGATAATGAAACGACCACCAGAAACCCTCTGGAATTGCATTTTAGTGTAAGGTTCTGTCCATGTGGTTTTACCTTCTGCATCTTTTAAGATAGACGTAGACGTGTATTTTTTTTCGACGATTTTAGGGGATGTAATGACTAGCTTTATGTCAGATAAACTATTACTACGCTTGTCAGGAAAAAAATAAGTGGCAGGTGTACTTTTTATTTCTACAATCAGTCTGAAAACTACTTTTAGCAAAAAAATATGAGCAAAAATAATACAAACAGTACCCAGTATTATTTTTCCACCAAGAAAAAGATTATTTAAATTTGCTTTTTGCTTATTACTCATTGATTTTTAAGGAATGTTATTTTTATTCTAATCCGCTTCTACACTAATCAATCGAAAACCCACATCATCATAAGATAACTTTACCGAACTAGGGCTACCACGATAAACAGAGGTTGCATATTGTTCTTCATACATTGCAGAGCCCCCCCTAAACATAACACGTTTAGAGCTATCTATTGGGGTATCTGGACTAAGCCATTCCATTTCTTTGCCATTATAAAAACGCGTATATTCAGAAGCTGTCCACTCCCAAACATTCCCTGTCATATCATGCAAGCCTACCGTGTTTGTACTTTTTAAGCCTACAGGCTGCGATTTTCTCTCAGATATTCCTGTATCGTAATAGCCCAAATAAGGTAAAGGCTTATCACCGCAATACGTTTGCCTTTCACTGCCTTTACGACAGGCATATTCCCATTGTGCCTCAGTCGGTAAACGAAATTCTTTACCGGACTTTTCATTCAGCCATTTAATATAAGTTTGAACATCTAACCAACTTACACAGGTAACAGGATGTTCATCTGAGGGGCTAATATTAGGATTGCCCCAGTCATTTTTATTACAGTTATCGCCTGCGGCTGTTTTATAAGCTGTCTTTTTAATAAATTGACGATATTGCCCAATCGTAACTTCGTAGACTCCCATCCAAAAGCCCTCTATAAATAACCGCTTATCACTTTTTTTAGCGATGCCCGTATTATTACCAATAATAAAGTCTCCTTTTGGAATCCAAATAAACTTCATCCCTGTATTCTCTTCTTTCCACGGCTTTTTATTTACAATATCAACCTTTGTTTTTAAAGAAGGAAAACGAGAGTGCGGTTTATCTATAACTTTCTTATTAACAGACTTTTTCTTAATCACCTTTTTATTTAAATCAATAGCTACCGTCTTTATTTTTTTAGTTTTATTAGAAACATCATGAGCTTGCTTAGTTTGAGATGATTGTTGATAAGTAAACAGTAAAAGCAAACTTCCAATAAAAATAACTCCTCCCCCACCGAGTAGCATTTTATTACTAGAACTCGTTTTATAAGCGCGATGATTTTTTTTGTTTTTATATTGCTGCTCAATTAAAAGCCGTTTGAATTCTAATACCGTTTGCGGTCGTTCTTTAGGTAAATAGGCTAGACCTCGGTCAATAACGTGTAAAAACTCGGGGCGATAATATTTTTTTCCTGCTTGAGAGGCGGCAATTAAAGGGTCGGCCATCCCCTCATCACGCGCTTCTCCTCTATCTAACGCGGCTATTGGTTTTTTCCCGATAACAGCATAATATAAACTTGCACTAAGCGCGTAAATATCAGTGCAAACACTCAAGTTACCGCGACTACTATATTGCTCTTTAGCCGCATAACCTGAGGATAGCGATAAATTTAAACTGCCCATCTTATTAGCTATTGCTTGTTTAGAGGCTCCAAAATCTATTAATAAAGGCCGACCACTTGCGCATAAATAAATATTTGCAGGCTTTATATTTCGATGCAAATAATCATCCTCATGTAACGCGATAAGCGCGTCTAATATAGGCATAAAAATTTTCAATAATTTTTTTTCACTAGGTGGAGGTTTATCCAGTGAATGTATAATAGACAACCATTGCTTTAAAGTTTGCCCTTTATAATATTTTGTAACCCTGTAAGCGGTTCCATTTTCCTTAAAGCAATCTATAACTTCCACAATATTTTTATGACTGATGCTCTGTAACTTTTGTGACTCTTCAACAAAATAATCCAATCCCCAATTGAAAATTTCTTTTTTAGTTTCATCATCTATTGGAACAACAAAACCATCCAGTTCACGTACAGAAAGTTCAGTGGGAAAATATTCACGAATAACAGCGGTTTTCTTCGTTTGCTGATGATAAGCTAAATAAGTAACACCAAAAAAGTCATCACTTAAATAGCCCTTAATTTGATAATCATGAATCACCCTATCTATCGCTAAGGCATCTTTTGATAGCGATTGCGTCTGCATAAAAAAAGATGACTGAAAATTTATCTTTCTACTCATTCTAGGTTAAGCTTTTAAAATATAAATTAAGAAAATAAATCACTGAATTCTAAGTAAGCGAAACCCAATATCGTGATAAGCAACGCCTAATGCTATGCCTCGCGCTGTTGCCTTTAAATACCGCTCATTACTGGCAAAAGAACCGCCTCTAATCACCATTAGTTCATTAGTTTCACTCAATGTGGAAAGGGATTCTATTTCATGAATATTATCATAATGTCTCGTGTACTTTGAGCCTGTCCATTCATGAACATTACCACTCATATCAAGAAGTCCAAATGCGTTCGGAAATTTTTCACCGACAGAATGTAAAGCGTTCTCTGAGTTTTTTCTTCCCCAGCCATAAGCATCATAAAGACTATTGCCACCACAATAGGTTTTAAGTTGCTTGGCACGGCAGGCATATTCCCATTGCGCTTCACTGGGTAATGCAAATTTTTCTTTACCTAAACTATTGACCCAACCTATGTAAGCTTGCGCATCATTCCAGCTAACACAGCTAACGGGGTAATCATATTTATAATCACTTCTATCCCATCCATTTGCATCACAACCATCACCTTTTTGGGTGTAGTAATCGGTAGCTTCTACAAATTGACGAAACTGAGCAATAGTCACTTCAGTACGTCCCATAAAAAAGCCCGCAATCATTATCTTTGATGTTCCTCGATGTTGGTCTGAACGTGGGCTTACGTCTTTATTACCTATCACAAAACTCCCTTCGGGTACCCAGACAAAATTCATGTTTGAGGACTGATGAAGCCATTTATCACCCTTTGCATACTTAGGTAATTCATTTAATCGTTTAGTAATTTCCGCTTTATAAATACATTCTTGGCATTCATTTAGATACGCTGTATAGGCTTTTCTTGTTCCAGATTTTTTTGATTCTTTGTATAAAATAACTTCTTTGTCAAGCTGCTTAGCTGCCGTCTCTAATCTTAATTTTTCTAAAGCTTCTAGTTTTAATTTTTCTAAAGCTTGCGCTTCGGCTGCTGATTTTTCTTTTTTTAAGGCTTGAACTTCAGCATCTAGTTTTGCTTTTTCTAAAGCGTGAGCTTCGGCCGCTAGTCTAGCTTTTTTTAAAGCTTGAACTTCAGCCTCTAGTTTTGCTTTTTTTAAGGTTTGAACTTCTAAATCCAATTTTATTTTTTCAGTTGCATCAATTTCTATATTTGGATTCAAAATATCTATCTTCTTAAAACTATTATTTTCCGTAAAAGGAAAGTCTTCCTTAAAAATGAAAAACAAAACACCACAAGTAATAATAATGGCTAAAAGTAAGTTTAAAATAATTTTTTTCTTAGTACTCAATACATTATTGTTACTTTCATTTTTACGACTCGTTTGCCATGAATCATGAACCCGTAGTTTTTCAGCATCAAATATTACAGTTTCCATATCATTAGCGGTGACTCCCGTCAGAGCTTCTTTTGTTACATTTTTCGTACTTCCATGACCCGAACGCTCTATTTTAGTGGGTTCTTTATTAACTAAAAGCCTATAGTAATCCGCAATTGATTGCGGTCTATCTTTAGGTAAGTAAGATAAGCCTGCATCAATGGCCTCTAAAAAATGTGTACTATAAATATTTTTATATTCTACCGAAACCAGTGATAAAGGATCAGCTTCCCCCTCATCACGCGCTTCCCCTCTATCGGGTGAGGGTAGCGGTACTTTTCCTGTAATCGCATAATATAAGGTGGCACTCAAGGCATATAAATCTGTCCATGTTCCAATATTCCCTCGACCACTATATTGTTCCTTAGGCGCAAAGCCTTCAGAAAGCACACTTCTTATACTACAGCTTTTATTGCCAAATGACTGTCTGGCCGTACCAAAATCTATCAGTATCGGTCGCCCATCACTACAAATATAAATATTACTGGGCTTAATGTCTAAATGTAGATGATTATTTTTATGTAACGTGTCTAATGCTTCAAGTATAGGGATAATCATTTTAAGAAGCTGTCTTTCAGAAGGAATCGACGCTATTAATTTAAAATTCGCCAGCCAGTCTTTAAATGTTTCTCCTTTCTCATAATCCATTACCATATAAGCCGTTCCGTTGGCTTCAAAGAAATCACGCACTTTAGTAATATTATCGTGTTTAAAAAGGGCTAATGTTTTTGCTTCTTGTAAAAAACGCGCGAGACCCCAGTCATAATCTTCTTTTTGAGAACTCTTTGGCACGA
>WTBX01000345.1 GCA_013138855.1 Methylococcaceae bacterium | reverse complement strand
AATAATTTCAACCTGTACGATTAAGATTTAACTTTCTAGTATTAAAGCAATCATTGACTATTGGAGCCGCGACTTTAGTCGCGGAAACCCAGCAATGACACTACGTTTTTTAATTAAGTTCAAGAGCGTTTTTAACTTTCCGCGACTAAAGTCGCGGCTCCACTTAATGCTAGTTAATTTAAAAATCTAATCGTACAGATCGAAAACTTTAGCTCGTTCTTTTTAAAACTTCATGTTCTTCATGCACTTCATGGTAAAAATAGATGGTGTTTGAATTAACCTTCATTGCTTTACATAGCATCAGTTATGCAAATCACTCTACACAATTATCAAGCGAGACTCTTACTCGCTAACTCATAAACATCTTTAGATACATTTTCAGTTTGAATAATTCTCTCAAGCTGCGCTTTCATTAAGTCCTGACGATGCTCATCAAAACGTCGCCATTGAGTTAATGCGGTGACCATCCGTGAAGCAACTTGAGGATTTAAGCTATTCAAAGCAATCACTTGATCGGCTAAAAATTGATACCCTTCCCCATTCGCCGCATGATAATTCACTGGGTTTCCTTGAGAAAATGCCCCAATTAATGAACGCACTCGATTCGGATTTTTTAAATCAAACGCTGAATGCTGCATTAAATCTTGAATCTTACTAAAAGTATCTGGCATAGATGAACTAGCTTGCAGGTTAAACCATTTATCAACCACTAAAGCCTCATCTTTCCATTGCTGATAAAATGCCTCAAGGCTATTATTTTTTTCAGGATGATTACTATTAACTATCATCCCTAATGCCGCAATTTGATCGGTCATAGTGCCAGCAGTTTTAAACTGCGTTGCCGTCGTTTTCCAAACGTCTTTGGTTTCAAGTTTAGCTAAATAACTTAAACAACTATTTTTAATGCGTCTGCGTCCAATTGCACCCGCATCAAACTGTCCTGATTCATCTTGATTATATTGCTGATATAACGCGTTAAATTGCGTTTGTAAATTCTCCGCAAGTGTTAATCTTACAAATTCTCGCGCCTTATGAATGGCATCAACATCAACGACTGCCATTTGTTCTGCTAGATAAACTTCCGCAGGTAAAGCTAGTAGTAATGAGAAATAAGATAAATCATCCCACTCTTGCGCCAACACTTTCTCAAACGCTTCAATCAACATCGGATTAAGACTTAATGCCCGCCCTTGTTGTAAATCGTCGATTAATGCAAAAATAATTGTCGCAGCTAATTTTTGTCCTGCTTCCCAGCGATTAAAAGGGTCACTGTCATAACTTAATAAAAATGCCAGTTCTTCAAGACTTTGAGTTATCTCCAGTTTTACGGGTGCTGAAAAATCACGTAATAATGAAACTACAGGTCTTTCTTTTAAATCTTGAAAGACAAAGCGTTGCTTATCTGCGGTGAAATGCAAAATCATTTCTTCCGTGCTTGCCTCACCTTCTAGTTGAATCGTTGCCGCGCTACCATCGGCATATAACAATGCTGTTTTAATAGGAATATGCAAGGGTTCAGGCGAGCTACTGTGTTGCTCTAATTCCAATGTCAGGGTTTTAGCCGCTGCATCATAATATTGACTAGCCTTTATAGTTGGCGTTCCTGCCTGAGAATACCAGCGTTTAAATTGTGATAAGTCCAGTTCGTTTGCCGCTGCCATTGCTGCCACAAAATCATCACAGGTTACCGCTTGCCCATCATGGCGTTCAAAATATAAATCACTACCTGCCCGAAAACCTTCCTCACCTAACAAAGTACGCAGCATTCTGACGACTTCCGCCCCCTTTTCATAAACGGTCAGCGTATAAAAATTATTGATTTCAATATACGCTTCTGGACGAATAGGATGAGATAAGGGGCCAGCATCTTCCGCAAATTGACGCGCTCGCAGTAAATTGACATCTTCTATGCGCTTTACGCCTTTAGAAGTCTGGTCAGCGGTAAACTCTTGATCTCTAAAAACGGTAAACCCTTCTTTAAGACTTAATTGAAACCAGTCCCGACAAGTAATGCGATTACCTGTCCAGTTATGAAAATATTCATGCGCAATGACTCCCGCTATTCCTTCATAATCAGCATCGGTAGCAGTATCAGGACTGGCGAGTACAAATTTAGTATTAAAAACATTTAAGCCCTTATTTTCCATTGCCCCCATATTAAAATGGCTCACAGCAACGATCATATATAAATCTAAATCATATTCACGACCATAGACTTTTTCATCCCAGACCATTGCATCTTTTAACGATTGCATCGCATGAGTGCATTTATCTTTATCATGCGCTTCAACAAAAATTTGCAACGCAATTTCGCGCCCTGTCATCGTAGTAAAACTATCTTCGATAACTTCTAATTGACCCGCAACTAAGGCAAATAAATAGCAAGGTTTAGCGAAGGGATCTTCCCACGTTACCCAATGACGATTATTTTTTAATTCGCCCGCAGCGACTTTATTACCATTGGATAATAACAAAGGATATTTATCTTTATCACCGATTAAAGTAGTGGTAAAAGTCGCCATCACATCGGGTCTGTCCAGATAATAAGTGATTTTTCTAAACCCTTCGGCTTCACACTGAGTACACAACATCCCGTTGGAGAGATAAAGTCCTTCTAAGGCGGTATTTAAACTAGGATTCAGCGTATTTTCTATCGCTAAGACGAATACTTGAGTGTGTGTAATCGCATTGATAGTTAATGATTCTTCGCTCAATTGGTAATTCTCAGAGCTTAAAGGTTTGCCATCTATAGCAACGCTAACAAGTTCAAGCTGTTCACCTAATAATTCCAGTGCTGGCTTTTCACTTTGACAAGCGGGATTACGCTGCATGGTTAAACGCGAAACAATTCGAGTTTTCTGCTCATCAAGTACGATATTCAAATCGACACTATGAATTAAATATTCAGGAACACGATAATCTTTTAAATGAATGGTTTGGGGACTAGGATTTCTCATAATGATAGTAACAGGTTAAATTAATTTGAAAGACAGCTTCGTTCTTATATTGATGATTTGTATTCTCATGGTCATAAACTGAAAATACAAGTTTTATTCTGATTATCACCTATTTAAGAAAGAACTTACCGCTTTATTAGCTAACAACTTAAAGAGGGACATTTTTAATGAGCCTATTAATTTTATATTCAGGCAGAGCCGCGACTTTTAGTCGCGCACGAAAAACATGAAAATTGGACTTTAAAATTTCAATATTTTTCACGATACACCTCAAGCTCTTTTAAAACTTCATGTTCTTCATGCGCTTCATGGTAAAAATAAAAACTGTTGAATTAATTTTCACGTTTTACCTAACCCATCTTTCGATTTTTGCGACATCTTTTTCTTATAAAACAAATAGTTATAGTTTTAAAAAGATGTTTTATGGCACTACATATTTAATGTTTGTATAGTCTGACTAAAAAGGTTAAACAAGTGTTTTTCGCGTGTGTTCGCGCTGTGATGATATGCCCAATGCATCGTAAATTTCTTTTTGATATGGCTCTGCTCTAGTGGTTTGCCGAAGGTGAATTGTTTTACCATCTTCGCGTTTGAGAACTACAGTAATCCTTTGCTGGTTTTCCATTTTTGTACGTAGGGTTTGCCAACTATCACTAATGCCTTGCGCCTTGAGCTGACATCGCAAGGTCTGCACCAAATGATACGCAAGCAGGGTTATGAAAATATGACCGTTAACTCGATCTTTGTTGTGATGGTAGACAGGCCGCATCCCCAGCTCACTTTTTAGGCTGCGAAAGACTCCTTCTAAATCGGTGAGCATGGTGTAGGTTTTCCATAAAGTTTTCTCATCCCAGTCGCTAATATTGGTGCGCAGGCAATATACACCAGGGTGCGTGGCTTGAGTATGAGGTTTTTCTCGTCGCGTCCATTCAATCGATAGCGTTTTTTTCGACGCTGAATCGGGGGTTACGGTAATTTCATAATGCTGTGCAGCGCGGGCATATTTCTCTTTCAGACGACCAATGCGCTCCAGTATTTTGTCGTAATTTTTAGTGCAGCCTTTTTTGCCCAATCCATTGGCAAGGCTTTGCAGCGCGGCTTCAAAGCGTTCGGAAAAACGGTCTTGCATGGCTTGTTCTTTTTTCTCGCGCCGTTGTGAATGGCAGTATAATTCAATCTCTCCTGTGTCTTTGTTGACAACGCGTTGAGCCTTAACGGTTTGTCCCTCAATATCTTTGACAATCGTAGCTTTGCTGGCATCAAACTCTCGGTTTCGTTTACGTGAAACCACCAGATAGCGATAGCCTTGTTCACGCAACCAGTCAATGTTATCTTCGCTGGCAATCCCTGCATCCATTATCACTATTGACCCCTCGCGTCCGCCCAAATCTTGCAACATGGTTTGCAAGGTCTCAGGTTCAGAAGCATTGCCCGCAAACATCTGGCTTTTGCGTGGAAAACCGCCACTATCCAGAACTAGCCCTAGTGTTACCAGCGGACAGTCTTTGCGTTTTTCTTTAGAGCGACCGCGCTGAGCCTGCGGATTAAGGCTAGCATCGCCCTCGAAAAAAGTGTTGGTTAGATCATACAAAGTAATGCTTTCATTAAAATCAAAGAGTGCTGTCTCCTGTTGATATAAATGCGCTTCAAGAGCTTGTTGATGCTTCCATAACAAATCGGATGCCTGATAAAGCCTATCTCGTCCCATGCCTTCAAAATCATAGTCAATAAGCTCCCCTAAACCACTACGATTTTGCAGCCAGTCATAAGTAGCGCGTTCGCTGGCAGGCAAGGCCATACGCCCAATAATGTTGCCCAAAGCAGACGCTAGCTGATGGCGATTAAAACCCAGTTCTTTCAACTTATCATCCAATTTTAACTGTTTTAAAGCGTGCAAAGCCAAATACTCAATACCGACACGGCGTGGGCGCACTAGCTCAAGCGTATCAAGCGAAACCGACTCAAACGCCCCTTTATCAGCCACAAAGCTACTGCGTGACTCAAGTATCTGAGCCACATAACGCTGCGCCATCATTTCCAGTGGAGCAGGTAGTTCAACAGAAACCAATGAATGTTGAGCGGTTAAAAGTTCAGAAATACGTGCTGATAAAATCGCCCATTGATCTTTAGACACAGCAAAGTGACGGCCAAGATTGAGCAGCGTACGCTGTTTTACCTTGCCATTAACGCGCTCAGACTCGACCAGCCGATAGGTTTTATAAGGCTCGCCAAGTTGTTTGCTTTTGATAGTAGTGCATCGAATAAACATGTAGACAGGATGACTTAAAAACCAGTAAAAAGCAAGGTCTGTGTAAATTTTATGGCACTACATCACAAAGAAAAAATATATCTTATTGTTTTTATTGGGATTTATTTTATTTCCTGATTAAGAATCAATGCCTTAGCAAGGTTTTGTTAATTAAAAATCGAAAGATGGGTTAGGTGAATCCTATTATCAATCACTTGTGGATATGCTAATTTTTGATGCAGTTATTTGCAATGAAGACAGACATTTTGGTAATTTTGGCTTGCTAATAGATAATCGTAAAAACACCATTATTGATACTGCCCCTGTATTTGATAATGGATTGTCATTGTTTAACTATGCAATGGAAGATGATTTACAAGATATAAATACTTATGCGCAGACCCGATTAATGGTCACATCCCAAGCTTTTTTAATATTTGCTAAAGAAATAATTGGTAAAGAACAAAAGAAAAAGCTGCAAAAATTAATAAATTTTAAATTTACCAAGCATAGCAAACACAATTTATCTACAAAGCGTTTAAAAGCGATAGAAACGTTTATACAAATAAGAGTAAAAGAGCTTTTAGCTCTTTAAATTAAAATATTAACAGCTTTGCTCAGTCACATAATCGCTTTGATTTCGAAAGTTTAAGTTAAACCTGCAAACTCATTTTGCCCTGCTATACTTATTAAATTATTTTATAACAATATTGGGGAATATTATGACGCGCTTATTCTTGTTAATTTTATTATTCAGTGCGCCGTTAACTGCTGCCACCTTACCTTCATCTACTTCTTTAAAGGATTTTTCAACGCAAAAGCATAAAACCTTTCAAACTCTTATAAAGGCCTCTTTATATGGTGAAGGGAAAAGACTTTTTGAGGAAATTACCAAAAAAAATAAGCATGATATTTTTTGGTCTTCGAAAGGCAAAAAAAATCGCTATCAAACAGCTTTTAAACGCGCTTATCCGACATTAAAAAATGCTGATAGCAAAGGGATTCCTGATATTATTTTTTTAATTCCTTCTTTTGAGTCTTTATGGCAGGCAAAAAATGGCACACCTAATAGTGATTATGGTTATTGGCAATTAGTCCCAACAATTGTTAATGAAATCAAAACATTACCAACAACCCCGAAAAAAATTAAATCCGCAACAATCAATAAAATTCGCACAGATCCATTATTAAGTACAGAAGCCGCTGTGATTCATTTACGTCGCTATTATTTCTTTTTTACTAAAGTCGCAAAATTTTCAAACAGTGATGCCTGTTTTTTTTCTATCGTTTCTTATAATTGGGGCGCGGGAAATGTGAAAAGAATGTTAGGATTTATGCAAACAGAAAAGATTCCATTAAACTTCTCAAATTTTTATCAGGTTTTGTACAACACCCATAAAAAACTTCCTAACGATAAATCTTTAAGGGCAGCATTAGAATATTTACCAAATCTTTGGAATTTGGCTCAAGTTGTGCAGAAATAAAGCGGAATACAAAACATGTTTTGTACTCCATCTATTTTAAATTTCTGAGCAATAAACCCGACAGGTTTCTATAAAACTTTAAAATCATGAGAGAACCTGTCTGATTTTCTCATGAATAAATGAAAGACAAGTTTTCGACCTGTACGATTAAAAGACTGGCGGCAAGCTGAAGGGCAAAGCCCTTTAGTTTGCTGCCAGTCCCCACGCTGATATAATGTATTTAGTGGGGACTGGCAGCTACCCAAAAGACTACGTCTTTCAGGTAGCCGCCAGTCTTATGAGATTCTCGGTTTTATTTTTTAACTGAGCTAAGTTAATCGTACAGATCGCAAGTTTTTCATCCCCCTTCCCTCTTAATAATTAAATCTTCAAGTTCATACCAATGATTCAACTGAATCGCACTCTATTATTCTCCTTGCTCTTCATCACCCCCACTTTAAGTTACGCCAAAGACAGCTTAGAAACAGTACTTGCTAGAATGAAGCCTGAGACTGCTATCGCTATTGCTTATCAGGAAAAGCGTTCAATGGGTTTGTTAGCAGATGACCTGAATGCCAGCGGTTATTTCTATGTTTCTCCGCCTGAAACCATGCTTAAAGAACAGTTAACGCCTGACGCAGAAATCATGGGAGCAGTAGGCAAGCAGCTTTATTATTACAAAGTCGATGATAAACAGCGTTATCAAATGCAAATGAATGATTCTATGCCAATGAATCTACATATCACTGCGTTTAACGGTTTGATGAATGGTGATTTGGCAGCATTGGAATCTGTTTATCATATTGAATTTAATACTGATGATAAGCAATGGACGATTACTTTAACGGCTAAAGATTATGACGAGGAAGAAGAGGAGCAACCGCTTAAAGTGATTATGCAAGGCTTGGCTGAAAAGCCCGCAAATAATTTAGTCATTATTGAAGCCGATGGTGACTCTACTGAGTTGAGTTTAAAACCTGAATGCACAGGAAAAACTGCCCAAGAGCTAATGAATAGCAAGTTGAAAATTCTAACAGGTCAGCCTTAATGCCAAAATTAAAGCTTTATCATTGCTTTTTTTTATTGCCGTTTTTAATTGCATTAACTATTTTCACCACCACCTTTAAAACCGATATTTCCGCATTTTTTATTGCAGGCGATAATGCCGAAGAAATTCTACTGGCGAGTGAAATTCAATCAGGTACTTTATCAAGACGTTATATTTTATCCATTGGTTCATCTCAACACGCAGCTAAATCCGCTTTTATTAATACACTCATCAATGATTTCAAAAAAATAGAGGGGGTTAATGATGTGTGGTTAGCAGGCGAAACCAGAGGGGCTATTAATGCGATTAGCTCTTTATATAGAAAACATGGTTCACAACTTTATAGCCGCAACCCCGAAGTAGATTTGCCGCAAATTTTCACTCCTGAAAACTTACAAACTCGCGCCAAAGCCTTAAAAGATGGATTATTATCTCCACAAGGCGACTTAATTAAAAAAATTGTTAAATACGATCCTTTATTATTATCGCTGACAGGCTTTAAAGCGATGTCCTTACAACTACAATCAAGTTTAAAACATGCTAAAACTTATCAAAACTTGATTTTAGAAACGAAAATGTCAGGCATGGATTTTGAAGGACAGCTTGCCATTCAGCAGCAGCTTATAACGGTCTTCAAAGCACAGTCCCAAGCATTTAATAGTACGGTTGAATTAGAAATGACAGGCGTGCCTATGTTTGCCGTAGAAACGAGGCAACGTATGGAAGGCGATATTACCTTTATCAGTGTCATTTCTTCTATCGCCCTAAGCTTGTTATTTTTCCTATTATTCAAATCGTTTCGAGTGCTGTTTTGGGTGGGGTGTTTATTAATTACGGTGGTTTGCTGTGCCGTGTTAGTCACCAATTTATTGTTTGGCTTTGTTCATGGCATGACTATGGCTATCGGAACAACGCTAGTCGGAATTTGCGTAGATTACCCCATTCACACCTTAGTACA
>WTBX01000402.1 GCA_013138855.1 Methylococcaceae bacterium | reverse complement strand
GTAGCTGGCGGTATGCTCGAAACTTTTTAGGGCTAAGTTAAAGCGTGTTTCGTGACTCAACGCGCCTTCATTACTATTTAATTCATCAATAACGCTTTGATAATCCTCAGGATTAACGATGACCGCAACATCGTTATGGTTTTTAGCAGCGGCACGAATCATCGTAGGCCCGCCTATATCAATATTTTCAATCGCTGTGGCTAAGTCGCAATCAGGATTGGCAACGGTTTGCTGAAAAGGGTATAAATTAACTACCACCATATCAATGGCGTTAATACCATTGGCCGCCATAACCTCATCATCAATACCTCTACGCGCTAAAATGCCACCGTGGACTTTAGGGTGCAAAGTTTTAACGCGCCCATCCATCATTTCAGGAAACTGGGTGTAGTCAGAAACTTCAGTAACAGGAATATTGTTTTCAGCTAATACTTTAGCAGTTCCACCTGTTGATAAGATTTCAATATCTAATTGTTGTAAAGCGGTGGCTAATTCAACAATCGCGGTTTTATCGGAAACACTCAACAGAGCGCGGGAGACTTTTTTGTTCATGCAAACCTCGTTATGCAAAAGGAACTAAGATAGTTTATAACTATCCATTTTTTTTCGTAATGTACTGCGGCTTAAACCCAAAACCTTAGCGGCCTTACTTTGATTGTAACCCGAATGTTTAAGTACCGTGGCTAGCAACGGTTTTTCTACTTCGCTAATCACTAAATTGTAAAGATTAGCGGCATCATGACCTTTTAATTGCGCAAAATAAAGTTCCACTGCTTGCGTTACATGCGTTGATAGCGGAACAGGGTCAGTACTCTGAGAAGTGTTTTCAGAATCGTTCATTAGGCAGGATTATCGTTTAAAAAAGAATCAAGTGAGATAGTAAGCAAAGCAGTTTGTTGTTTAGGACTTGTTGTTTCATAGAGCTTGCGTGTTTGTTCATTCGCAATGCCTAAATTTTTAAAATACCAACCGATATGTTTACGCGCCATTCTAACACCGCAGTTATCACCATAAAAACTGTATAAATGATCAAGATGCAGCATAATAGTATTATGAATGCTGTTCGCGGAAGGTCTGGAATAATTCTCTCCCGCCAAATATTGTTGTAGTTGTTTAAAAATCCACGGCTGGCCTTGTGCGCCTCGACCTATCATAATCGCATCGGCTTTGGTGTAATTTAAAACAAAACTGGCTTTTTCAGGGCTATCTATATCACCATTAGCAATAATAGGAATATTGACATGCTGCTTAACTTTTTTAATGGTTTCATATTCTGCCTCGCCATTAAATTTACAGGCGCGAGTGCGTCCATGTATGCTTAATGCGGCAATACCGCTATTTTCTGCGAGCTTTGCAATGGTTAACGCGTTGCGATTACTTAAGTCCCAACCTGTGCGAATTTTAAGCGTGACAGGAATTTCAACCGCATTAACAACGGCATCCAATATTTGTGCAACCAAGGTTTCATTTTTTAATAAGGCAGACCCTGCGGCTACCGCGCATACTTTTTTAGCAGGACAGCCCATATTAATATCAATAATATCTGCACCACGTTGTTCGTTAAAACGTGCGGCTTCTGCCATTTGTAAAGGGTCAGTGCCTAAAATTTGTACTGACCGTAAGCCATTTTCACCGCTATGGTCGGCTTTTAACAGGGTTCTTTTATTTTTGCGTAATGCGGGGTTAGACGAAACCATTTCTGATATGGCAAGCCCTGCACCATAATCTCGGCATAAATTTCTAAAGGGGCGGTCAGTAATACCCGCCATTGGCGCGAGTATGAGTTTATTTTTAAGATGGTGAGAGCCTATTTGCATATTGCTACAAAAGCGGAAAACAGAATATTTTAACCTTGAATTAACAATAGAGCTACCATTAAATAATTGTATAAAAGAGCTAAAGTTTTAATAAAAATAAACTTTAAAATTTATAATTTTGTTCTATTATCTGCTAACGGGTGTTACACGCGATTAATTGATGTTACGCAGAGGAGTGAAAAATAAGTTTTTTCACGTTTAAAATATAAAGACGGAGTCCAATAGCTTTAGCTGTTGGCGAGTTTTGAAAACTGCTAAAGCAGGCAGGTCAAAAAAGTTTAGTTCTGCTGCTTCACGCCAATAGCTAAAGCTATTGGACTCCAAATTATAAGCCAATGTTTTGATTTGGAATGACAGTGAAAAAAACTGTTTTTTCA
This sequence comes from Methylococcaceae bacterium, assembly GCA_013138855.1. Lineage (GTDB taxonomy): Bacteria > Pseudomonadota > Gammaproteobacteria > Methylococcales > Methylomonadaceae > WTBX01. The sequence continues at coordinate 7,725 of WTBX01000402.1, read as the reverse complement.
CTTCAAACAAAAAAATATTTACTACTTGTTATTTGGCTATTTACAGTTTTTGCGGAACATCAGTTTAGAATATAATAACGGATTCCAAAGCATGTTTTGGACTCCATTTATGACAAAAATATGATGTAAGTCATTGATGATTCGTTAATGAATCATAGTTTTTAGCTGATTTTGAAATACTTTCACAGCCTCTTTAGTTTTAGTGATAATAATCATTACAATTAAACCCTCTACCGCAAGAACATTAAGATAAATTAATAAGCGTTTGCTTTTTATCCGCATAGTTACCTTGTGGTATGATTACACCATTGCCTGTTCCCGTCACAAAAAAATAAATTTATGAGCATGAATATTAATGTTGGCATTATTGGCTTTTCTCTACATGAGCAAGAAAAATTTAAACGTATATTTGAATCAGCTTTAGAGCATGAACGCACTTATACCTTAAAAAATCTTGCAGGCAATGAAGATGTTGATTTAGTCATTGTAAAAACAGCCGCAGAATCAGCATTAAAAAAGCTAGAAAGCTTACAGCAACAATATAAAAGCGTGCCTGTGGTTACGGCGGGAAAAGTGCCGCTTGAAGGCTTTGAGTACCACATACAAGGTGTTCTCATTGTCAGTCGAGTTTTAAAAATTCTCGATTCAGTCAAAATGCCTACAGAAACCAAAGCTCAAGTAGAACCGCAACAATCTAGTGAAAACCTTAGTGTGGGTGGTCAATATGATATTCTAATTGTAAATGAAGACAGGGAAAACAGTAGGCTATTAAAAGAAGAATTAGCCAAATCTGATATTCCGTTAAATATTGATTTAGCCATTAATGATGAATCTGCCATTAAAAAAATCAATGATAAATATTATGATTTTCTATTTGTTGATGAAACGACCCCTAATTTTGATGCCATAGAACAAACATTAAAATTTAGCACTAATGAAGGTGTTAGGTCATCTGTTGTTATGCCTACCTCAAAAGCAGCTGCGATAGAGTCCTCTCATGTTGTACTCAGAGTTTTAAAATCATTTTCTTATGCTGATGACATGGTCACAACAGGCGGAGAAAGTGAAGAAGGCATAGAAAGCTATAGTGTCTTGATTGTTGATGATAGCGAAATGATGCACAAAGCCTTGAAAATAGAATTAGATAAAGCAGATATTATTTTACGCAATGAATATGCGTTTAGTGGCGAAGAAGCTTTAGAGAAACTTAGTCATAAATATTATGACTTTATTTTTCTTGATGTGATGATGCCTGGCATTGATGGATTTGAAACCTGTGGGAAAATTCGTAAAATAGAAGGCATGTCTAAAGTGCCTATTATTATGTTGACATCAAAAACCTCGCCACTTGATGAAGTTAAAGGTGTCGTTGCAGGTTGTACTACGTATTTAACCAAACCTGTTCAAACAGATGATTTTCAAAAAATGCTAACAAGAATTATGCGTTGGTTAAGAGATTTTAAAGAAGGTAAATAATTTCTTTGAGAATTATTACCTTGATATAACGGTGTAAAAATTGGTTTTAACTTCATTATAAAGCGGTTGATTTTATATTGGGAATACTCAAGTAAGTAAAATCTCAGCACCACATTTACTTATAAAAAAGGAAAGGATTATGGCTGTTAACGATCAAGATTTTAAAAATGCCCTAAAATTATGGGCGAGCGGTGTTGCTGTAGTAACGGCTAAAACTGAGAAGTTTGGTGTTCAGGGTATGACAGTAACTTCATTTAGCAGTGTTTCATTAGGGCCTCATCAAATTTTAGTCTGCCTTAATAAGGATGCAGATACAGTCGACGGCGTTTTTGAAAATCAAGCTTTTGCGGTTAATATCCTTAATGCTGAGCAAGAACAAGCCTCGAATCAGTTTGCTGGCGGTTCTAGTCAGGAAGAGCGTTTTGCTAACATTGCATGGACGGAAGGTGCGGCGACTGGCTCACCTGTTTTTGATGACGCGCTCGTGTCTATAGAATGTAAAGTCGTCGAAAAAATGCTTTCAGGAACGCATTGGGTGATTGTAGGCGAGGTTCAGGCAGTTGAATGTCGCTCTGGAAATCCCCTGCTTTATTTTAATTCAGGCTATAGAGGCTTGAATGCAGCATAAAAAAACCTCCGAGGTTTTAAAAACCTCGGAGGTTTATTGCCTTACTAAGTAATAATCACTTATTAAGGTGTCAAACCTTCACCAACAGTAACAACTTTCAGAGCGTTAGTGCCGCCTTCCTGTCCTGTTAAATCCCCTTTAGTGATGATGAATTTATCACCTTGCTGAGCTTGGCCAAATTTCTTCAGCTCATCCAAAATTTCACGGTTAACTTCCGCGTGGTCTTGTTTTTCAAGCGTGTAAGCAACAGGGAATACACCACGATAAATCGTCATACGCCCTAAGGTTCTTTCTCTACCACTAAAAGCGTAGATAGGAATCCCCGAACTAATACGCGACATCCATAAAGGTGTTGAGCCTGACTCAGTTAAAGAAACAATACCTGTGATTTTGGTATGGTTTGCCATATACATCGCCGACATTGCAATCGCTTCATCAATACGATCAAACTGACATTCAACACGGTGTCCAGAAGTACGAATAGTATGTTGTTTTTCAGTTTCTAAACAAACACGCGTCATCGCTTCTACCGCTCTTGCAGGATATTTTCCGCTTGCAGTTTCTGCCGATAACATAATCGCATCAGTACCATCTAAAACGGCATTGGCAACATCAAAGACTTCCGCTCTTGTTGGAATCGGGTTTTCAATCATTGATTCCATCATTTGTGTCGCGGTAATGACAGCACGGTTTAAGGCTCTTGAGCGTTGAATCAATTTTTTCTGTGCTGCGGGTAAATTCGCATCACCAATTTCAACACCTAAATCACCACGCGCAACCATCACTACGTCAGACGCTAGGATGATTTCATCCATCGCTTCCATCGCTTCCGCACGCTCGACTTTAGAAACGATGCCTGCATAACAGCCTTCCGCTTCTACTAATCTACGTGCTTCGTGTAAGTCTTCGGCACAACGAGGAAAAGAAACCGCTACAAAGTCAGCATTAATTTTACCAATGGTTTTGATGTCTTCTTTATCTTTATCAGTTAATGCTGCCGCTGATAATCCACCACCTAAAAGGTTAATACCTTTATTGTTAGATAAAGCACCGCCGACAATCACTGTACAATTTACGCGTAAGTTTTCATCAACACTAAGCACATCTAGCACTATACGACCATCGTCTAATAATAAACGACTGCCTTCAACCACTTCTTTCGCTAAAGGTTCGTAAGTAATGCCGACTTGAGTATTATCGCCGTCATGCTCACCTAAATTAAGGTCTAAAGCAAAATCTTGACCTTCATCTAAGTTCACTTTACCGTCAGTAAATCGAGCAATACGAATTTTAGGCCCTTGCAAATCAGCAAGAATTCCTACACGTCGTCCCGTTTTCTGGGTTAATTCGCGTACCGCATTAGCACGATCAATATGATCTTGCGCAACACCATGTGAAAAATTTAAGCGTACAACATCAACGCCCGCTTCAAACAAACTTTCCAGTACACCAGGTTTGTCAGTGGCAGGGCCTAATGTCGCTAGAATTTTAGTTCTTCTTAATGACATAATTAGCCTTATTTAGCGTTCATTAATGCAATAGTCGTATCTAACATACGGTTAGAGAAGCCCCATTCGTTATCATACCAAGATAGAACTTTAACTAAACGACCATTCACTTTAGTCAATGATTTATCGTAAGTTGAAGACGCTGGATCGTGGTTGAAATCAATAGACACTAAAGGCTTGTCATTGATGTTCAAAATACCTTTTAACTCGCCTTCGGAGGCAGTTGTTAAAATTTGATTAATTTCTTCGACAGAGGTATCACGACTTGCAGTGAACGTTAAATCAACAACAGAAACATTGATAATTGGAACACGCATTGCGAAACCGTCTAATTTACCCACTAAAGCAGGTAAAACTAAACCAACAGCCGCCGCAGCACCTGTTTTTGTAGGAATCATTGATTGTGTTGCAGAACGCGCACGTAATAAATCTGGATGATAAACGTCAGTTAATACTTGGTCATTAGTATAAGCGTGAATCGTAGTCATTAAACCTTGCTCAACACCGACAGTATCTAATAAAGGCTTAATTAAAGGTGCTAAACAGTTAGTCGTACAAGACGCATTAGAAATAACAGTATCAGAGGCTTTTAACGTCTTATGGTTAACACCGTAAACGATTGTTGCATCAACATCTGCGCCACCTGGAGCTGAAATAACAACTTTTTTCGCGCCCGCTTCAATATGCTTAGAGGCTTTTTCTTTACTAGCAAAGAAACCAGTACATTCATGTACCACATCAATACCTAACTCAGCCCAAGGTAATTTTGATGGATCTCTTTCTGCTAAAACTTTAATTCTATCGCCATTGATAACTAAATCGCCATCTTCAACGCTAACTTCACCAGGAAATTTGCCATGAGCGGTATCATATTGAGTAAGGTGAGCATTTGTTTCTGCGTTACCTAAGTCATTAATTGCAACGATTTGGATCTCGTCATTACGACCTGCTTCATATAAAGCGCGAACGACATTGCGTCCAATACGACCGTAACCATTGATTGCAACTTTAATTGCCATGTTAAGTTTCTCCAGAAAAATTATAAAAGAGTTGATAAAAGAGTGTAGTTAAAACACTCATTAACTTTGCAATTATAGCATTTTTTGTTAAATGAAGCTATTTATGCTTGACAATTAAGTTTTTAAATATTGTCAATAAGCTAAAATAGTTTTGAGTAAAAACTAATTGATTTGTAAGCTGTAACTTAAAGGGTATTTATATTTTTAAGGATAACAGATAATAGTTACAACTTTGTTAAGCGTCTTTGTTCGCAGCTAAATATAAACTCAAACGATGGCTAAATATATTTTTTTATGGCTCATAATTTCTATTCCAAACAGTTATGCTTTGGAAAAAGTGAGTTTGAAATTAGCGCGATTAGAAATGCAAAGCTGGCAGTTACATGGTATTGAGATCGCCTTAGAGGATATGAGCCAACAAAATCAGCAATTAGGGGTCTCTATCGAAAAGCTTGTCTTACCTAAACCCTTTAATGATTTAAAGCTGCTAAATATTCGCTGTAAGCAATTTGAGTGGGGAAATAATAAAATACACTGTCAGCAAGGAACGGCAGCGATAAAATCAAAACGTTTCGATTCACCCCGCTTTAAATTCTCTTTTTTAATCAGTGAGCCTCAAGCCCAATTTAAAATCCAACAACTCAAATTATTAAAAGGTACTTTTAATCTACATGCCGATGCAAAGTTAGGAGATTGGTCTATAAAACTCAATGGCAAAAAAGTGGGCTTAAAATTATTACAGCAACTTTTTTTACCTGAGTTGCAACTTTCATCAGGACTTATTAATTTTGATTTAAGCGCGAAAGGTTATCAACAAAATTTAAGTCGAATTCAACTTAAAAGTGATATTAAGCAATTATCATTACAAACAGAGGATGGTACTAAAGCGACGGAAGCCTTAGCTTTGAGTGCAAACTTTAGCGCACAGAAATATAAAAAAATATGGTCTTGGGAGCAACACAGCCTCTTTAGTCAAGGAATGCTTTATATAGAACCGCTGTATCTGGAAAATAAAAACACGCAAATTAGTTTATCTAGCAAGGGCTACTTTACCCCTAATAATCAACAACTAATAATTGATACTGCACGTTTCAATCATCCTACCATTGGATTTATCAAAGCCTATGGCGATATAACCTTAAAGCCTAAAGTACAAAGTAATATCACTGCTTACGCCCATATTAAAAACTTAGAAACGACCTCAAAAGTTTACTTGAATTCTATGATAGAAACGACTTCGTTTGAAGGCATGGTGCTAACAGGTTCTTTAGAAGCAGGTTTAAACATAAAAAACAATCAGCCTGACAAAGGCTATTTAATTGCGAATAAACTACAGTTTAAAGACCCTAAGCAACGCTTCGACTTACGCGATGGGGTGATAAGTCTTAATTGGTCTAAAGATAAAAATCACCCTCAAAGTTCAACCATAAGTTGGCGACAGCTAGATGTGTTTTCAATTCCGCTACCGCGTAGTTACTTGACCTTATCGCTCAAAGATAAACACATAAGTTTATTAAAACCTTTAGAAATCCCCTTATTAGGTGGAAATATTCAAATTAAAAAATTCGACTGGGAAGCGATGAAAGATAACAGCCCTAAAGTTGTTTTTTCAGGAAAAATTAACGATATTTCATTGGAAAAATTAACCGAAGTTTTAGACGCTAAACCTTTGATAGGAAATATCAGCGGAGATATTCCCGCAGTGCAATATGAAGCAGGAAAACTGAGCTTAGACGGTGGCTTAAAAATTAACTTGTTTGACGGTGAAATTAAAATAAACCAGCTTGCCGCTGCGGGTCTTATGACCGATTTTCCGCAGTTTTACAGTGATATAGAAATCAACAATTTAGATTTAGATTTATTAACACAACGATTTGAATTTGGAGGAATGCAAGGCAGACTTTCAGGTTATGTACGCGATTTATATATGGAAAATTGGAAGCCCATTCAGTTTTTCGCATGGTTAGGAACCCCAGAAGATGATGACTCTTCGCATGAAATTAGCCAAAAAGCGGTAGAAAATCTTGCCAGTATTGGCGGAGGCGGTGCGGTCGATTTAATTTCGCGTACTTTTTTAGGACTTTTTGATAACTTTGGTTATGACAAAATCGGCTTAGGCTGCTATTTGCATCAAGGGGTTTGTCAATTAATGGGGGCGGAAGCGGCGGGAAAACGTGGTTTCTATATCGTCAAAGGCGGAGGTTTACCGCGTATTGATGTGATGGGTTATAACACTCGTATTGATTGGGAAGTTTTATGGGAGCGTTTAAGCCGTATTTCGCAAACTAATGAGGTGGAAATTGAGTAAGCAACGAAACACAATAAATTCCAAAACAAAATCTAACCGCTTAAGTGCTTGTAAATTTATAAAGTTTAATGAGAGTCATTAAGGTTTCCAGCTTTAAACGAACGAGAAGCCCTAGAAACCATCGCATCATAGCTTTTTTTCAAGCTCTTGGGATATTGAAGATAGAGCGTATTACTAGAGCCTTTTCCCAGATAAACTTTAATATAAAGAATATTACTGCTTTGATAACCCGATAACACCAACCAGTTTTTACCGCGTTTTTTATAGCTTACTTGGTCAAAATCAGCCAGTCGTTCTTGCATTGCCTCAGCGAGCGTTTCATCCTGAACATTATTGCTACCACTGACGCTCATAATAAATTCCCCATAATCATAAAAGCCAACACCATCGCCATTATCAGGCGCAGGTTTCCGTCCTAAGTCAGTTAAATAATCAACACAAAAACCATAACGACCATTGCAATATTGGGTATATTCTTCTGCTTTGACAGGGCTGATTTGAAATAATAGAGGGAGATAGAAAATATAAAAAAGATGTCGCATAAGATACTCCGATTAGTTTTAAAAAACTTTAATACTATGAGAGTTTGTTAACGAGAGATGGGGAATAAATTCAGTCGAATAGCGTACTTTGTTTCCGCGTCGTTCTGAAATACCGACTTTAAAAATAAAACAGGACACTAAAAAGTGTCCTGAAATAAATCGCTGTAAGAGTCGATTAGAATTGAGCTCTTAATTTAGCAAAACCTTCAGCCGCTTTTGCTAAATGTGCTTTTGCATCATCTAA
>WTBX01000246.1 GCA_013138855.1 Methylococcaceae bacterium | reverse complement strand
GGGCAGGGCGGGTAATGTCTCGCACTGCGGCTAAAAAGCAAGTGTCTTTAGAAGAGCATATTGAAGCGACTAAAGGTGTTGAGTGTCGTAAAGATTTATCGGTTATTGATGAGACTCCCGCAGCTTATAAACCGATTGAAGCGGTAATGAAAGCGCAAAGTGATTTGGTTGAAATTGTTTATACTTTGAAGCAAGTGGTTTGTGTTAAAGGTTAATATCATCAGACCTGACAGGTTTTTAAAACCTGTCAGGTCTTTGTAAATAAAAGGTGATTGTTCAGGCGGAGCCGCGACTTCTAGTCGCGGGCGAAGCTTCATGTATTAATTTGGCTGATTAATTATTTTTTAAGTTATTTTTAATTTCATCAAGCCCTATCATTAAAGTTCTAGGATTTATAGGTGATGAATGAAAACCATGATTTAGATAAAAGCTTTTTGCACCCTCAGAAATTGCATGAACCAAAATAGCCCGAATTCCCGCAATTTCAGACACTTGCAATGTCCTTAAAATCGCATCACGCAATAAACCTTTGCCGATGCCTTTACCATGCCGAGCTTTATCAACAGCTAATCGACCAATTATCATCACTGGAATAGGACTTGGCATATTGCGTTTTATTTTTCCAATAGAATCTTCTTTAGCTAAAGCACCGACAGCAAGACAATAATAAGCAATCACTTTATGTTGATGACAAACAACATAAGTCCGCGATGCACCTATTTTTTCATTTTTTAATGAACGCTCAATTAACCATTTATCCAAACTTTCTTCGCCTGAATGAAAGTCAGTTACATTATGTTGCAGGTTAATAGGTTCAGGAGCAGTAATATCAAATGACATTTTGTGAGTGATTTATTCCCAAGGAGACTTAGAGTTTAATAGCTTTTTTAAAGCACTATTTTCTTTAGGTGGCTGGTCTAAAAGCTGGTTGAATTTTTCAAAATTATCTTCCGCTAAGGTGAAATAGCATTGCTCTAACAAAACAGATTCCGCTTGTTTGCAAACTGTTTCTAACATAAAGTCAGACCTATTTTTACCTAAAAGCTGTGCTGCCCTGTCAATTAAATCTCGTTGTTGTTCTTTGGCGCGAATGTTAATGGTAATGTTGCGTATATTATGATTTTGAGTGGTTGTTTGCTGCATAATTTTTTACCTCTGTGTTCACTATAGAAATAATGTGGGGTCAATGTCAACACATAAAAAGAACTTTTCGTTTATTACACCACTACAGATTAGGAAACACAATGATTGAAATAGACGGCTCACAAGGCGAAGGCGGTTTGGCTGATTCCCAAGCTCCGCTTGGGAATCAGTGCTGGAAGCTCTGCTTCCCGAATAATCGAAGCCATAGCTTCAAAAAAGGGATTCCCAAGCAGAGCTTGGGAATCAGCTAACACTTGAAAGGTACGCAATGCGTATCGACACGGTTTTTTATCTTACGGAGAGATTTATGACTAATGATTCTAATATCACCTTAAAAACCAAACCTATTTCTACCGAAGAATTTTGCCGAGCTGTTGATTACAACAAAGATTGGAAAAGTTTTGCTGAGATTGCCCAAGGGGATACGTCTTTTTTAAAGGAACGAGAAGATGTTATTGAAGAAGGGCGGGTAAATTCTAGCTGATTCCCAAGTTCTGCTTGGGAATCAGCTAAATTTAACGAATAAGTTTAATTTCAAGATCAATATCTTTTTGATAATCCAGCCATACCCTATCAGCCGTCAAAGCAATACGGTTAGAGTGTTTGGCTGTTACAAGACACGCTCTATCACCTAATGACAGACCTTTTTTTTGAGTTAAACGCCTAATTCCACCTGTTGCTATAGCCAGCTCTTTATTGAAAGGCAAAATATCTAAATCCATTTCATTAAAAAGTTCATCCATTTCATTCTCAGGCATCCCTACTTTATTAAGAACACTCGCAACTTCCGCTAAATTAACGCTAGAAATAGCACAAAAAGGAAGATAGTGAGCGACAATTTCTGAGCCTGCTTCATCTTGAAGCAATGCAAGTAATGCAGACGCATCCAGCAAATATTTATGACTCATTTGTAAACTCTTCTTTTCTATCATCAAACAACATTTCTACAAGATTATCATTAGGTTGTAGATATTTTTTAACTTTTTTTTGCGCTTTTTTAATAGACTCTTGCAGAGGCGATATTTCAATGTGACCATTTTTTAATGACATCATCACCCCTTCACCTTCTGTAAGACCGAGAGCCTTACGGTATTGGGCAGGTATGACTAAGCGACCTGATTTTCCTATTGTTACCATCTGATTCATTTTAATTACCATGTTATTTTATGTGACATAGATTATTATAATGGTAAAAATATAATCATGCCATATTTTAAAATAATATAATAAGCTCAATAAAACAACTATTAAACAACAAAAATACTATAGGATAAAAAATGATTGAAATAGATGGCTCACAAGGCGAGGGCGGCGGACAAATTCTGCGTACCAGTTTGTCATTGTCAGCTTGCACAGGACAGGCGATACATATTCGCCATATCCGCCAAAAACGTAAAAAAGGCGGATTAATGCGTCAGCATTTAGCGTGTGTGACCTCCTTAGCAAGAATTTGTAATGCGCATGTAAAAGGTGCATCAATTGGCTCGAAAGCAGTTGAATTTACCCCGAATAATATTACTGGAGGCGAATATCATTTTTCTATCGGCAGTGCAGGTAGCACAATGCTGGTATTACAAACCGTACTGCCTGCATTATTACAAGCAAATAAACCCTCAAAACTAATTTTAGAAGGCGGAACACATAACCCGTTAGCCCCAAGTTTTGAGTTTATTAACCATGCTTTTTTACCGATGTTAAAAAAAATGGGTGTAGAGTGTAAAACAAGCATAAAACGCTATGGATTTTTCCCTGTAGGGGCAGGACATGTTGAAATTGAAATTAGCCCTTGTTCAAAGCTTGCACCGATAAAAATTGAAGAGCGTGGTAAATTACAAGCCATTGAGCCTGTGTGTATCGGTGCGGGTATTCCTGCACACGTCCTCAATAGAGAGAGCAAACAGCTTTTGTATAAATTTACTAATCCTCAACCTAAAGTTAAAACCTTAATGGTTGATTCTTTAGGTTCAGGTAATTTAGTTTCAATTCGCCTATTTTATGAACATGTTAACGAAGTGATTGACTGTTTAGGTGCAATAGGTATTCGTGCAGAAAAAGTTGCCACTAATGCGATAACTGCAATGCGTAAATATCAAGCTTCTAAAGCTCCTGTCGGTGAGCATTTAGCCGACCAATTATTATTGCCGATGGCAATAGGTAGCGGTGGATGTTTTGTGACTTCGGAATTATCAGAACATACTCGAACCAATATAGACGTAATTGAATCATTAACAAATGTTCGTATTCATAAACAAAAACTAGCGAATCATTTATGGAAAATTATAGTGGATGTGTAAATAGGTTGATGGAGAGCCGTCCTTCTAGGCGGCTTCACAGAAGTAAAATATAACATTTGAGTAAGAATAACCCAGAAGAGCCGCCTAGAAGGACGGCTCTCCAATAACTTGAACAAGGATTGGCAGTTCAGCCTTCAGTTAAGCATAGATTGAGAGGCTGATTTAAGTCGCTTTTCTTTTTTAAATTGCTCAGCCGCCTCTTTATATTTTTCCTGCTTAAGTAAAAACATTCCATAAGCATTATATATCCGAGGATCATTTAACTGCTTAGAATTTTCTAGTTTAATTGCCGTGTTAAATGCTGTTTCCGCCTTATCTAGTTCTTCCAAACCATCATAAGCAAGTGCGAGATGATACCACGCAAGATAAAACTCAGGCTGGGTCTCGACAACCTGTTGTAGAATTTTAGCCGAGGCTTGATAGCGTTTACTTTTTCCTAAAATTCGACCTAATTTATATTCACCCAATACATCATTGGGAATATCTTCCTGATTTATTGCCAGCGTTTGTTGAACATTATGTATTTTCGTACTGCTTTGCTGAATCGCTTTATTATAATAAATCGAACGCGCAATATTGATTAAATCCTCAACGGTTTCAGCATTACGTTGAAATCTTCTTAGGCAATCAATATTATATTTTTTATTTAAACG
>WTBX01000202.1 GCA_013138855.1 Methylococcaceae bacterium | reverse complement strand
AAAGTTATCAAGGTCTGGCATTGCTTTTAATTGTTCAACAACCTCTTCTGTTAAATCAAAACTTATTTGCATAACCTCTTCCTCATTTTATGAGAAGCACAAAACATGTTTTGTACTCCGTTTTTAACTTAAGACTTTGATTCTATACAAATCAAACATCTTTCCGCCTCAATATTAGGGACTTTTAACGAGATGACTTGATAATTTTGTTTAAGTTTATTTAATTCATCGTTTGTCTGCTGTGCTTTCATTGCTAGTAATATTCCGTTATCGCTAAATAAATGCGCCGTTAGCTGCATAATATTTTCCATGCTGGCAAAAGCGCGGCAAGTGATCGTATCAAAGCCTGTTTCTGTTTTAAAATCTTCGACTCTGCCATGATGAACACTGGCATTTTTTAACTTTAACTCTAAAATTGCCTGTTGTACGAAGCGGGTTTTCTTGGAATTACTGTCTAATAATAGAAATTCCATCTCAGGACGATAAATTGCCAAAGGAATAGCAGGAAGTCCTGCCCCTGTTCCAATGTCGATTAAACTTTGTCCATGAAGGTGCGGTAAAATCGCTAAGCTGTCTAAAATATGCAAACTCGCCATTTCAGATTTATCCCGAATCGCGGTTAAATTATACGCTTTATTCCATTTTGCAATCAGTTCGATAAATGCGATTAATTTATTTAATTTATCTTCATCATCAGGTAAGCCTAGAGCGGCTAGTCCGTCGATTAATAGTTGTCTATATTCAGCCATTTTTCTTTTTTAAATATACTAACAATAAGGAAATTGCCGCAGGGGTTAAACCAGGAATGCGTGAGGCTTGTCCTAAGGTTTCAGGTTGTTGACGTTGCAATTTTTCACGCACTTCATTAGATAAACCTGATACCTGCTCGTAATCAAAATTAGTCGATAAAGGGTAATCATCATAACGCAAAGTACGATTGATTTCGGTTTGCTGTCTTTCTATATAGCCTGCATATTTCGCTTGAATAGCAACTTGTTCGGCTACTTTCTCGTCAGTGCCATCAGCATCTAAAAAGCTTAATAAATTATTAATATCAACTTCGGGGCGGCGTAGCAAATCCATTAGACTGGCTTCTTTTTGTAGTTTCTTACCCCAAAAGGCTTCGGCTTTATCGGCTTCATCGGTAGAAGCTCTAATCCATTTTTTCTTTAAATCAACTTGCAAGTTTGAAATGGCTTCACGCTTTACTTCAAAAGCTGCCCAGCGATCATCATCGACTAAGCCAAGTTCACGCCCTTTTTCCGTTAAACGTAAATCTGCATTATCTTCACGTAGTAATAAACGATATTCGGCGCGACTGGTGAACATGCGATAAGGCTCACTGGTTCCGCGAGTAATTAAATCATCAATCATGACCCCGATATACGCCTCATCACGACGCGGACACCAGCTTTCTTGTTCTTTAACTAAACGTGCAGCATTTAAACCTGCAATTAAACCTTGCGCAGCGGCTTCTTCATAACCTGTGGTGCCGTTAATTTGTCCTGCAAAAAACAAGGCATTCATGTGTTTGGTTTCAAGCGAAGATTTTAAATCTATGGGATTAAAATAATCATACTCAATCGCATAACCCGGTCTAATAATTTGTGCATTTTCAAACCCTATCATGGATTGCACAAATTGATATTGAATATCAAAAGGTAGACTTGTGGAAATACCGTTGGGGTAAATTTCATTAGTCGTTAAACCTTCGGGTTCAACAAAGATTTGATGTGAATCACGATCAGCAAAACGCATCACTTTATCTTCAATAGAAGGACAATAACGAGGACCTACGCCTTCGATAACGCCTGAATACATAGGCGAGCGGTCTAAACCTAAACGAATGATGTCATGGGTTTTGCTGTTGGTGCGAGAGATATAACAAGGAATTTGCTGTGGATGCTGCCCGCGATTACCCATAAATGAAAACACAGGTAATTGCTCATCGCCATGCTGAACTTCAAGTTTACTGTAATCAATGGTACGCCCGTCAATACGCGGAGGCGTGCCTGTTTTCAAACGGTCAACATTAAAGGGTAATTCGCGTAAGCGTTCTGCTAAAGCAATGGATGCTGGATCGCCTGCTCTCCCACCTGTATAATTTTCAAGCCCGATATGAATACGTCCGCCTAAAAATGTACCTGTCGTTAAGACCACCGCTTGCGCATTAAACGATAAACCCATCTGCGTTTTAACGCCTGTGACTTTATCGCCTTCGACCATTAAATCAGAGACGGTTTGTTGAAACAGCATTAAATTAGGCTGATTTTCCAAAACACCCCGTACCGCTTGTTTGTATAACACTCTATCCGCTTGGGCGCGAGTCGCTCTAACCGCAGGGCCTTTACTGCTGTTTAAGGTTCTAAATTGAATCCCTGCCACATCAATAGCTTTTGCCATGATGCCCCCTAGTGCGTCAATTTCCTTAACCAGATGACCTTTACCAATCCCACCAATCGCAGGATTGCAGCTCATCTGCCCTAAAGTATCAATATTTTGGGTTAATAATAAAGTATCACAGCCACAACGCGCAGCAGCAAGAGCTGCTTCTGTTCCTGCATGACCACCACCGACGACAATTACATCAAAGTCTTTTTGAAATTTCACTTAACTAAATTTATTCAGGCAAAACGACATTTTAAAGGCTTATTATCACTTCACCAAATCTAATGCGATGTTTAAGGAATGAAACACAAGAATATCGGAGACTTAAAATATATTTTCATGGGTGCTGGTTCAAAAGAATGTCATTTTTTACCATGAAGCACATGAAGCACATGAAGAACATGAAGTGTTTTCTTTAAGGTTGATTACAAACCCTTGTTTCAGGTCTCTCTGCTTTATAAATTTCAGTTATTGAGCTTAAATTAAGACATTTTGTCTTTTTTTCTTCATGATCGTCATGTGCTTCAAGGTTTATAAATTTTATTAAGTTGACGAGATAGTTTCGGACGTTGTTAATACTGCATTTCGGCTACCAACTTAAGGCGGGACAGTTGCATTCAGACCTCCGAGGTTTTCAAAACCTCGGAGGTCTAGCTTTTATTTTTTTGTCCCGCTTTAAGTTGGTAGTCTGCATTTCTAAGTATTTTCTAAATTTTTTAGATGTTTTTGTAAACCTGAAAAACTTAAATTATTACTAAAATAACTAATAAAACTGCGAGCAATTTTTTGTTGAGAATTATTAAGTCTTGTTACAACAGGCTCAATTTCTTCAAAGCTCCAGTTAAAATGGTTTTTAGGTTGACGTTTTTCTATTGCCTTTAAAATTGCGTGATAGCGTTGCTCAGGCGCACTTAACCAGATAAGAAAAGGTGAGACTACAAATTCTTCGGTTTTATCACCCACTAAACTCATAATGGTATTAACACGTAGTAAACAGCGTGCGCTATCATTTTGGATGAGTGCTAATTCAGCATCATTAGTCAGCGCG
Source organism: Methylococcaceae bacterium (assembly GCA_013138855.1). Classification (GTDB taxonomy): domain Bacteria; phylum Pseudomonadota; class Gammaproteobacteria; order Methylococcales; family Methylomonadaceae; genus WTBX01. The sequence goes on along the minus strand of WTBX01000202.1, from coordinate 8,786 downwards.
TAAAGATAGGAAGGGTTTATTTTTAAAGCTTTACTAAAAGCAGTGGTTGCTTCTGCATAATTCCCTAATTTAAATAATGCTGTTCCCATATTATTCCACGCGCGGTCATGTTGTGGGTCAATCTGTAATTGTTCTTTATAAGCGGTAACAGCTTCTTCCATGCGACTTAATTTTTTAAAAGTAACCCCTAAATTATAATGAGCTGTTTCATGCTTAGGGTTTTTAGCGAGCTTTTGTTGATAATCCTTAAGGGCTTTTTCGAGATTAGTTCGTTGATATAAAGCAATCGTTATTTTTTCCCACGCTTGTGCATCTTCTGGAATAACGGATATTTTTTTTTGGTAGGCAGAAACCGCCTGTTCCACCTCACCTAATTGATAAAAGGCAAAGCCCATATTTTTCCATGCCGCATCATGCTCAGGGTTAAGATGAAGTTGTTTTTGATAAGCTGCAACCGCCTCTTTAAAACGCTCTTGCTTGCTTAACGTCATTCCTAGGCTATACCATGCTTCATTATGCTCAGGCGCAATCGTAATAAATCTGAAAAAAACCTGAGTCATCTTGCTATAGTCTTCTGTTTTTTGTAATTCAATCGCTAAAGCGATAAGAAATGCTAATTCTTCGGTCTGTTCTAATTCCTGCTCCTCCTCGCCATTATCTTCCATAAGTTGATGGTAAAGTACCTCAACTAAGATTGAATCATTTTTAAAAACCTGCTGTAAATAACGGCGTTGATATAAGGCAGCAAGCTTTTTGTGCTTATTTTTAATCTCAGGACTATTCGATAAGTCATGAAAATGCATTTCATTTAATAATAATGTTTTAATTTCATCATGCAGTAATAAATAACCTGCGTGAGTAGTGCTTGCGCTGAGTAAGTCAAGATGAGTTAAAGCATGACGCAAAACTTCACTGCCATGACCAAATAAGCAGTTTAAAATTTCAGCATCTAAAAAATTAGGCAACGCGATTAAACAGCTATTTTTTTGATGAGGCGGCATAACTTGTTTAAATAAGGCTAATTTGCAAGCATTATTTTTAGCTAGAAGATTTTTATCTATTTGTGAACTGGAAAAATAATCTTCTAAAAAACCTGTATAAATTAAATTACTTAGATTCTTTCCGCTATTTAGCTCTAAGATTAAAAAATGACAAGCGAGTCTGAGCCAGAAAGGATTTCCTCCGAAAGATAATTTTTTTAATATTGTAGTAAGGTCTAGGTGATTTTCAGCGATCGCGCTATTTAACTTCATTGCCTTTGCAAATTTTAAAATTTCTTCCGCGTTAAAATTTTTTAAGACCTGTGTGCTTTGCCAGTTATCTAACTCTATTCCTGCAATAATTAATAACGCGCCTTGTTGTTTTAAAAATTGTAATAAACGGATGAGCCATTCTGCGTATAAAATATTTTCTGTATTAGGCTGTTTATTGAGTCGGCTATAATGACTATTGATTCTTTGGATAAATATTTGAGGTTCTTCGAGTAAATGTTCGTAGGCATCAACAAGAATAATAGGGTGTGATTTACAATCTTTGGCTAAAGCCTCTAATAAAAATAACTCAGTAGATTGTTTGTTAGGCTCGTTATTCTCATTTATTTTTTTTGATATTTCAGTAAGATTTTTAAAGCCAGAATTATGCTCGCTCAGATACAACAAAAATTCACAAGCATTTTGAATATAGGGTAACTGTTTACAATTTAAAAAAAACTGAGGGTGATGATGGTATTTAAGGCGAAGTTTTTCTAATAAATAAGATTTTCCAGAACCGCTTTCACCTTGTAGAGAATATACGCCGCCTTTTTTCTCACAAAATAGCGTGTTGATTTGTGTAAGTTCTTGTTCTCTGCCAATAAATATAGGTTGCATAACTGGTTTTTAAAAGCTGATGAGAGATAATAAAATAACGATGTTTATACCATGTACACTATATAATTTATAGAGTGTGCAAGCTGTTAAGATATTTTTTCTCAATTACATGCGTGACATAACTTGAGGTTCAGAAGCTTTGGATTTGTCTAAAATCATCAATCACGAGGCATAAAATGACTACCGAAAACGAGTTAAAACCTGTCGCAGAAGGCGGTTTATTAGATAGGCGTTTATTTTTAAAAAAAGGACTGACTTTTTCTGCCGCTGTTTTAAGTGCTGATGTGCTGGCTGAATCTAGCGATATTTATCGTCCTGAATCCTCAAAAAAAGCAGGCGATCCGTTTTCTAATTATGGACTGCCGTCTGAATATGAGCGTAAGACGATTCGCTGGACGATGGGGAATAGTATGGCGGATGGTAATGGGGTTTCGTGGACTCCGTTGCAAGATTTGGAAGGCACAATTACGCCGAATGGCTTGCATTTTGAACGGCATCATAATGGTGTGCCAGATATTAACCCTAAGGAACATCAATTATTAATTCACGGCTTAGTTGATAAATCATTGATGTTTGAAGTGGATGATTTATTACGTTATCCGATGACATCCTTGCTGTGTTTTATTGAATGCGGTGGCAATAGTAATGCGGCTTGGCGGTCTGAGCCGATTCAAACTAAGCTCGGTTATTTTCATGGCATGGCTTCCTGTAGTGAATGGACAGGCGTGCCTTTACGACTATTATTAAATGAGGCGAAAATTAAAGGTCGCGCCAAATGGTTAGTTGCTGAAGGAGCGGATGCGTCTTTGATGAATGTTAGTTTACCTTTGGAAAAAGCTCTGGATGATTGCTTTATTGCCTTGTATCAAAATGGCGAACGTATTCGCCCTGAAAATGGTTATCCTTTACGATTAATCGTACCTGGTTGGGAGGGGGTGACGAATGTTAAATGGTTGCGACGTTTGCATTTAACTAATCGTCCTGTGATGGCGCGTAATGAAACCTCTAAATATACTGAGTTAATGCCTTCTGGTAAGGCGCGACAGTTTAGCTTTGAAATGGAAGCCAAATCCTTAATTACTAATCCCTCATTTGGTCATAAATTGGATAAACAAGGACTTTATCAAATCAGCGGCTTGGCATGGAGTGGGCGCGGTAAGATTAAAAAAGTTGAGGTTTCTGCTGATGGAGGCAATACTTGGGCAGAAGCGGCTTTGCAAGAACCTGTTTTATCGAAGTGTTTCACCCGCTTTAGGATTCCGTGGCAATGGAATGGTCAAACGGTAGTTTTGAAAAGTCGCGCCATTGATGAAACAGCTTATGTGCAACCTGAGCGCGAAGAGCTAATTAAGCAACGCGGTCAACATGGTTATTTTCACTATAATGCCATTGTTAGTTGGAAAGTGGATGCTAATGGGGAGATTTCTCATGTTTATGCGTAATAGCTTAATTTGTTTATCTTTATTATTTGTTCCTGTGCTTCATGCCGAAGAAAAAACGCCTTTGTTAGGCAAGCCTGTTTCTAAAGCTCTCGTTGAAAAATGGAATGGCGATATTTTTCCCGATGGTGAAGGTTTACCAGCAGGGAAAGGGACAGCAACTTATGGTAAAAAAGTTTATCAGCAATATTGTTTAAGTTGTCATGGCGTTGACGGAACAGGCGATAGTGCAGATGAATTGGCTGGGGCTAAACATGGTTTAACCGATAACCCGCCTGATAAAACTATTGGCACTTATTGGCCGTATGCGACGACTATTTTTGATTTTACCCGCAGAGCGATGCCTTTGAATAATCCTGATGTATTGAGTAATAACCAGCTTTATGCGGTGACAGCGTATTTATTATATTTAAATGGTATTATCGGTGAAAACGATATTATGAATGCGCAGACTTTACCTAAAGTTAAAATGCCTAATCGTGATGGTTTTGTTAATCAATACCAATAATTTAAGGCTCTTCATGATCTTCCGTGAAACTCAAGTAATTTAGCAAAAGGACTGGCAGTCCTCTCTTGATTTTCATACTCTACGGAAGGACTGCCAGTCCTTACATCTGCGTTTTTACGGGAAATCCTGAAGACCCTAATTTAAAAAGTTTATAATCCATAAAGCTCATGAAAATAAATAATTAAAACTTCATGCGCTTCATGCTCTTCATGGTTAAAAATAAAATATTATGAATAATGTCGAATTATCAAAAGCTGACAAAGAAGCCAAGAATTTAACTTTTATTATCTATGGCTTATATGGTATCTCGTGGTTTAATGGAATTACTGCGATTGTGGCTATTATCATTAACTATATTAAGCAAGATGATATGCGTGGTACGTTGATGGAAAGTCATTTTCTCTGGCAGATGCGTACATTTTGGTTTGGCTTGCTGTGGACAGTTATTGGCGTTGCAACGGTCTTTATTTTAATTGGCTGGGTTATTTTATTGGCTAATACTATTTGGGTTATTTATCGGGTGGTAAAAGGTTTTTTAAATCTTAATGATAATAAATCAATGTATTAAAACCTTAGCTCATAGTTATATGTTAAAGAGATATTCATGAATTTATTATTTGTATGTAGCGAGAATAAACTTCGTAGCCCAACAGGTGAAGAAGTTTTTTTACAATATGATGGAATTGATGCTATTGGTTGTGGCACAAATGCAAATGCAATTACGCCAATAAGTGGAGACTTAATTGAGTGGTCAGATGTTATATTTGTTATGGAAAAAAGCCACAGAAATAAGGTATCCAAAAAATTCAAAGAACTACTGAAAGATAAGCGTATGATTTGCCTTGATATTCCTGATGAATATGAAAAGATGGATCCAATTCTTATTCGACTTTTAGAAAATCGTGTTTTAAAACATATACATAATAATGTACGTAAAAAGATATGACAAAAGTATCAAGCGAATAAAAAAACAATACTATGTATGCTCCTCAGCTATTATTAATAGTTTCTACGACGTTTCATCAAAGGATACTGGAGCGTCGCTAACTGCATTCCCACGCTGGGGCATGGGAACGATTAAAAAATAAAAACAATAATTATGATTCATCTATTATCAGGACAAAACATCCCCCTTCCTATAGGCACGTCATTATTATTAAAATTTGAAATTGACTCCCTGCCAGCAGATTATGACTTAGACAGTTGCGCCTTTGTTTTAAATGAAGACGGGAAAGTAAGCAGCGATGCCGATTTTGTTTTTTTTAATCAACCTGTCTTTTGTTCAGGCATTTTGGAAAAACAGGCGACAGACCATCAATTCATCATAAATCCTCAGTTATTACCTGCAAATGTCGATAAAGTTGTTTTTTCGCTAACGATTTATGAAGGCTTTGCTAAGGCACAAAATTTTTCTACCTTAAAAAATTGTCGCGGCACCGTTATTAATCAAGCAAATAACGAGAAAATCGCCGATTTTGTATTAAATAATTCAGGCATGAATGAAATTGCGTTAATCTTTTTTGAGATTTACCAACGCAATCAACAATGGAAATTAAGAGCCTTAGGGAAAGGTTTTAATGGCGGTTTAGAACCGTTAGCGCGTCATTTTGGCGTAGATATAGGCGAATGTGAAACAGGTAATAATAGTCCCTCAGATAAAGCCATTGATGAAATATTGGAAGTCATTGATGAAAAAACAGAGGCTATTCATGAGTCCAATAATCTCAATATTAAAAGAAATGCCGCGATTATTGCCAAAGAGTTATATCAAGCCTTGTTAGATACCTATGTTTCGATTCCGATGGTTGAGGTACATAAAAAGAAAATTGAAAGTATGTTGGGGGTTAGCAAGGGAATGTTAGTTACACTGGAAGATATAAATAAAAATATTGTTCCCCTAGATTTAACCTCGGATGATGAAATTTTAGAGGATAATTTAAGCATTTGGGAGCAAAGTCCTAGCGGTTATATTCATCAAAATACTGAGCCTGCTAAACAGTTGCTAGAGCATTCTAAAATTTTAAATATCCTTTATAAGAATGCGATTGATATTTTATCTATTTATAAATTTTCAGACGAAGAAATAGAGCTATCAAATAAAATCGGTGATTTTTTCTCAACCAATCATAATTTTTTTAGAGCCTTTAAGTTTTTAGTGCTTAAACATGAGGCAGGAGCTTTAAATGCTTTGGTTAAAGAAGCCGCAGAAGCAGAGCGGTTTTTACAAGCCATGCAACGCTTTAATATTATTTTATCCTATCAAGTACAGATTTTTTTATGGACAGAAAAAGAATGGGTAGATTCTGATATTCATACCTTGCGTAAAATTCGCGCACAAAACAATAAAATTCGTTTTAATGTTGAAGTCGTTGATAGCACTCCGTACCAAGAATTAATTACGGGACATTGGTTTAATGCCTTTGCTTACAGTATTGTTTCTGATCATTTAATTCGCAATGAGTTACCTCATGAAATTTATACGCGTGTCAGTTATCAGTCACCTGCGGAAATCTTTAAATCACGCGGTGATTTTGACATTATTGCAATGGTTGATAAAACAATTTTGGCTATCGAATGTAAATCGGGTAATTTAAAAGAAGGCGAAGAAATAGAGACGATTATCGACAAAAAAGAAGGCTTGGAAAAAGTGTTTAAAATGATAGCAAGTGATGATTATCACTATTTATTTTTAATGATTTACAATCCTTTTGCTAATAATGATGCCGTGGTTTTAGAACAATTAGCGGCTGCGAATATTCGTCCTATTATTCCTAGTGAAATGCGTGGTGTGGTGTTTAATATTTTTAATTCTTAGCGAAACCGTGACTTTAGTCACGCCTGAAACAAAATATTACCCCTTCATTTTTACTCGCATTTTATCCACGAAAGACATAAAAATAAAAATGCAATAAACTTTGGTGTTTTTTCGTGAACAATTCATAATACTAGTAACTAAATAGTTCTTACGTCAAAATAATAATGGCTTAGAACTAGCTTCATGCGCGACTAAAGTCGCGGCTCCGAGTGAACTTAACTCCAAAGCCTATAAATAAACCGTGAACAATACTGAACCCGAAGAATTATCCGTAAATCCTTTATGGGTATTTTTATATAACGAACAAGGCGAATTGCGGCAGGCTAGCATAGAACAACAGCAATTATGTTCTGATGAAGGGCTGGTTATCGGTCGCAAACAAGATGAGCCACATCTTGAAATTAATCACAATTCCATTTCCAAAACGCATTGCCGTTTATTTTTAAACAGTGATAATCAATTACAGATTGTCGATTTAGACTCGCGTAATGGTATTTTTGTTAATGAATTACGCTTAGAAGAAGGGCAAGCTCATACCTTAAATCTGCATGATAAATTACGTCTGGCTGAATTAACGTTAACGGTTGTTTTTCCTCATTCTCATTCTTCACAAGCATCGCGTAAAGAAAATGCCACAGATGAAGAAGATCAGACCTATTTATCTAGCGAAGATAAGACCATTATCGAAACTATTGCTCATCAGCCTTTGCATAAAGCCGATGAAAATAAAGAAGTCGAGCAAGGAAAACATGTAGAACATCACAGTGCTTTTATTGAACAGGTGATGACCTTTGGAGCGCGAAAACCTCTCATTAGTTTTTTGCTTATTTTATTGCTCACGGTTGTGAGTGCTTATGGTTTATTAAACCTAAAGCTAGATACTAGTTATGACAGTATGCTCAATAAAAACGACCCGAACATTCCTATTTATAATGAAGTGATTAAGGAGTTTGGCTCGGATAATTTGATTTTAATTTATTACGAAGATGATAATTTATTTACCGCTGATAAGATTAAAATTGTCGATGATGTCACTTATGCTTTGCAAGATTTAGAGATTGTCGAAAAAGTTGAAAGTTTAGTCACTACCTTAAGTATTCGTAATAGTGAATTTGGTTTAGAAATTAATCAACTTATTTCCTCGCTACCTGAAACGGCTGAGGAAATCGCAGCGATTAAGGAGGATGCTTTATATAGCCCTTTAATTCGTGGCAATCATTTATCAAAAGATGGAAAAAAAGCGTCCATTATCGTAACTTTACGTCCGACCTTTAATGAGCCAGAATTTAATCGTAAAGCCTATGATACGATTGAAGCCGCCATTAAACCGTTACGCGCAGAATTTAAGAATGTGTTTCAAATTGGTAATCCGCGCGTTAATGTTGAATTTGAAAATGGAATTTTTTCAGATTTAAGCAAAATTACCCCGCTCGCAGTTTTTGTATTAGTCGGTAGTATCGTGTTCATGCTGCGAACCTCAATGGCGGCAATATTACCGTTAATTACCTCTGGACTAAGTATCGTCTGGGCTTTGGGTTTTTTAGGTTTCAGCGGTATTCCTGTTAATTTATTAACGGCGATTTTACCCGCCTTAGTGATTGTTATCGGTTCGACCGAAGATACCCACATGCTCGCCGCTTATTTGCAGGGCTTGTCGAAAGATCATGATAATCCACGTTTTCCTGCGATTCGCTTTATGGCGGTACATGTAGGTTTACCGATTTTTATCACCTCGTTCACCACAATTATCGGTTTTTTAGCCAATGGTTTTAGTGATATTACCCTGATTAGACATTTTGGTATCAGTAGTGCCTTTGGAATGTTTGCTAATCTGTTGGCAACCATTTTAGTGCTGCCTTTACTGTTACAACTTTTTGGCCCTAAAAAAACATCTCTTCATAGTGATGTCACTACGCAAAAAGGCTGGATTGCTGCTTTTGTACGTTTTGTGGAACGAGCCTCAGAAGTTCATCAACAAAAAATCATTATTATCACGACAGTCTTTGTGTTGATATTTGGTTTTTTTGCGTTAAAAGTTACCGCCAGTAATGACCCTTTGTCTTTTTTTAAGCAAGATAATGAAATCATCGCTAATAGCCATACCCTGCATGACAATCTTGCAGGAATGCAGGTGTTTTTTGTGACCGTTCATGCCG
>WTBX01000109.1 GCA_013138855.1 Methylococcaceae bacterium | reverse complement strand
ATACTGTTAAATGTACTGGCAAGATTTTAGAAGTGCCAGTCGGTGAAGCTTTATTAGGCCGTGTTGTTGATGCCTTAGGTAAGCCTATTGACGGTAAAGGCGCGATTGAAACCACTGAAACATCACCGATTGAAAAAATCGCACCCGGTGTTATCGCACGTCAATCAGTTGATGAGCCTGTTCAAATAGGTTTGAAATCAATTGACTCGATGATTCCAGTGGGTCGTGGTCAACGTGAGTTAATCATTGGTGATCGCCAAACAGGCAAAACTGCGATTGCGATTGATGCGATTATTAACCAAAAAGACACGGGTATTAAATGTATCTATGTCGCGATTGGTCAAAAACGCTCATCTATTGCTAACGTCGTACGCAAATTAGAAGAACATGGCGCGATGGATCATACCATTGTCGTTGTCGCTTCTGCATCTGAGTCTGCGGCGTTACAATTCGTCGCACCTTATACAGGTTGCTCAATGGGTGAATTTTTCAGAGATAAAGGCGAAGATGCCTTAATTATCTATGATGATTTAACTAAACAAGCATGGGCGTATCGTCAAGTATCATTATTATTACGTCGTCCTCCCGGTCGTGAAGCCTACCCCGGTGATGTTTTCTATCTTCATTCACGTTTATTAGAACGTGCGGCGCGTATCAATGCCAAAGAAGTTGAAAAACTAACGGGTGGTAAAGTAAAAGGTAAAACAGGTTCTTTAACCGCTTTACCGATTATTGAAACTCAAGCGGGTGATGTATCAGCTTTCGTACCGACTAACGTAATTTCGATTACAGATGGACAGATTTTCTTAGAATCTGACTTATTCAACTCAGGGATTCGTCCTGCGGTGAATGCGGGTCTATCGGTATCGCGTGTGGGTGGAGCAGCTCAAACCAAGATTATTAAAAAATTGGGCGGCGGTGTACGTTTAGACCTTGCACAATATCGTGAATTAGCGGCGTTTGCTCAGTTTGCATCAGATTTAGATGAAAACACACGTAAGCAAATTGAACGTGGTCAACGTGTTACTGAGTTGATGAAGCAAAATCAATACTCACCGATGTCGGTTGCACAAATGGCAGTTTCTTTGTTTGCGGCTAACGAAGGTTTCCTTGATAGTGTTGATGTGAAAAAAGTACGTGATTTTGAAGACGCATTGCAATCATATATGTCTTCTGAACAAGCGGATTTGATGAACACCATTAACACAACAGGTGATTTTAATGATGACATCAAGCAAGGCTTAACGTCTGCCATCCAGACATTCACTAAAACACATAGCTGGTAAAGGGTTGTCAAATGGCTGTTGGTAAAGAGATACGCACTAAGATCGGGAGTATTAAAAATACTCAAAAGATCACGCGGGCAATGGAAATGGTTGCTGCGAGTAAAATGCGTAAAACGCAAAATAAAATGCAGGCAACACGTCCGTATGCCAGAAAGATTAGCCAGATTATTAAACATTTGGCTCATGCGAATCCAGAATACAAACATCCTTATTTAATTGAACGGGCAGAAACCAAACGCATCGGTGTCATCGTCATTACATCTGACAGAGGCTTATGCGGCGGTTTGAATTCTAATTTATTTAGAAAAGTACTCGGTCAATTAAAGCAGTGGGATGAGAGTGGTATCGAAGTTGATGTCTGCACGATTGGCTCTAAAGGATTAAGTTTTTTCAGCGGTTTAGAGTGTAACTTGGTAGGTCAAACCACTAAATTAGGCGATACGCCACATTTAGAAGATATTGTGGGTGTGATTAAAGTCATGCTAGATGCCTATGATGCTCATGAAATTGATGAGCTTCATATCGTTAGCAATGAGTTTGTCAATACCATGGTTCAAAAACCAAATATTGAAAAAATTCTGCCTATTGTTCCTGAAGAAATTGATGAAGAGCTGAAAGGTTATTGGGATTACATTTACGAACCTGATGCAAAAGAAGTGCTGGATAATCTGTTGACACGTTATATTGAATCTATGGTCTACCAAGGCTTGGTTGAAAATAACGCCTGTGAACAAGCGGCAAGAATGGTTGCCATGAAGAGTGCTTCGGATAATGCTGGTAAACTTATTGATGAGTTACAACTGGTGTATAACAAAGCACGTCAAGCCGCGATTACTCAGGAAATTTCAGAAATTGTTGCAGGTGCCGCAGCCGTTTAAACGCGAATCACACTAAAGAATTTAAAGAGGACGACACAATGAGTTCGGGTAAAATCGTTCAGATTATTGGCGCGGTAGTCGATGTGGAATTTCCACGCGAAACTCTGCCAAATATATATGACGCATTAAAAGTAGAAAGCAAAAACATCATCTTAGAAGTCCAGCAGCAATTAGGTGACGGCGTAGTTCGTACGATTGCAATGGGTTCTTCCGATGGTTTAAGCCGTGGTTTAGAAGTTTCTAATACAGGCGCACCTATTTCTGTTCCTGTGGGCGTAGAAACTTTAGGGCGGATTATGAACGTCTTAGGTGATCCCATTGACGAACAAGGCGAGATTGGCGAGAAAGAAAGATGGGCTATTCATAGAGAAGCCCCTTCTTATGAAGAACAAGCCGCTTCTAATGAATTATTAGAAACGGGTATTAAAGTTATTGATTTGGTGTGTCCTTTTGCTAAAGGCAGTAAAGTCGGATTGTTCGGCGGTGCTGGTGTAGGTAAAACGGTCAACATGCTGGAGTTAATCAATAATATTGCGAGAGAGCATTCGGGATTATCAGTATTTGCGGGTGTAGGAGAACGTACTCGTGAAGGTAATGATTTTTATTACGAAATGCAGGATGCAGGCGTTATTAATGCCGAAAACTTGAACGACTCTAAAGTTGCCATGGTTTACGGGCAAATGAATGAGCCACCAGGAAACAGACTACGTGTTGCGTTAACTGGTCTAACGATGGCGGAATATTTCCGTGAAGAAGGACGTGATGTTTTATTCTTCGTAGATAACATCTATCGTTATACTTTGGCGGGAACAGAAGTATCAGCTCTATTAGGTCGTATGCCTTCTGCGGTAGGTTATCAGCCTAACCTTGCAGAAGAAATGGGTGTTTTACAAGAGCGTATTACTTCGACTAAAACAGGTTCGATTACCTCTATTCAAGCGGTTTATGTCCCAGCGGATGATTTAACGGATCCATCACCTGCAACGACTTTCGCGCATTTGGATGCAACGGTTGTACTCTCACGTCAAATTGCAGAATTAGGTATTTATCCTGCGATTGACCCATTAGATTCAAGCAGTCGTCAGTTAGACCCATTAGTCATCGGTCAAGAGCATTATGAAGTCGCTCGTAACGTTCAAGGTACTTTGCAACGTTATAAAGAGTTAAGAGATATTATCGCTATCTTAGGAATGGATGAGTTATCAGAAGAAGATAAATTAACGGTTACTAGAGCGCGTAAAATTCAACGTTTCTTATCACAGCCTTTCTTCGTAGCCGAAGGCTTTACAGGTTCACCAGGTAAATATGTTTCTTTGAAAGATACAATTATCGGATTTAAAGGCATTCTTGCTGGTGAATATGATGAGCTTCCAGAGCAAGCTTTCTACATGGTTGGAACTATTGACGAGGCTTTGGAAAAAGCCAAAAACATGAAGTAAACGATAGGTAACGCTATGACTATGACAATACATGTGGACATTGTAAGTGCAGAAAAAGAAATTTTTTCGGGATTAGCCGAAATGGTTTTTGCACCTGCTGAAATGGGTGAAGTCGGTATTGCGCCACGTCATGCTCCCTTAATCTCAAAACTTAAACCGGGTGAAGTTCGGGTTAAAGTTAATGAAAAGGATATTCAACCGTTCTATGTATCAGGCGGAATACTTGAAGTGCAACCCCATGTTGTCACTATTCTAGCTGATACCGCGATTAGAGCGAAAGACATTGATGAAGCGGCGGCTTTAGAAGCCAAAGCCAGAGCAGAAGAAGCATTGTCGGATACATCAGGTAAAATTAATTATTCTACTGCTCATGCGCAATTAGCAGAGGCGATGGAACAATTAAGAAGCTTAGATAGACTGAGAAAACACGGCGGATAATCGTAATCGATTGAAGTCTAAAAAGCCCGATAACGAAATTCGTTATCGGGCTTTTTTATGTCAGAGGCCCAATAGCTTTAGAAGCTGTCAAAGTATTCAAAAAAGTCCCCCTCTTTTGCAAAGAGGGGTTAGGGGAGATTGAAGTATGAAAAATAATTGCTTAAATATCAAGTGTTTATATTTTCAAAAATCCCCCTCAATCCCCCTTTTCCAAAGAGGGAGGCTAAAACATGAATACTCTGACAGCCTCTTTAGCTATTGGCGTAGTTTAGTATTTTGTAAAGCATCGAAATCTCCATTATTCAAAGCCTTAAAAAGTTGCATTTGAGTCTGTGCCGCCAACGCGGGATAAATACTGGTTTAAACTGGCTTTAACTTCACGGTTTGGATAGTTGAGATAATAAAAATAGTTATCAGAAAGCTCTTCAACTCGTTCAATGGTTAAATAACCTAGCTGAAATAATAATACTTCTAAAGAAATATTATCTATATCAAAGCTTTTTAAGTCCATTTCTGACAAAACAATGCTTTCCACATCTGGTAAATTGTATTGTTGTTTTGTGATAAGTTTTAATAAAAATGACAACGAATCTGTTTCAAGCCAGTAGTTTTTGAATTGTTTATTTTTAAGAAATAACAGCACATCGTAAGGGTTGTAAACTGTTTCGCCTAAAAAGTTGTATCCGCCATACCAATCACTAAACTTGTTAAAGTCAATTTCTTGAAAATATTTGAAAAAAACTGTTTTTATTTCTTGTTCGGTATAGCCACAAAGTGTGGCATAACGGTTATTAAGGCTAATATCTTGCAGATTATTTAGACCGCTAAATATATTGTTATTAATAAAGTGGCTAACACCTATTATTAATACAAATTTAATATATTGGTCACACCCTTTGATAACCGAATAGATATTGTTTAACGCTCTACGCATGATTAATGCTTTCTCAGGTTTATCAATATTATCCAGAATAGGCTTATCATATTCATCGACTAATACCACAACATTTTGACCCTTTAAGTGTTGTAAAGCTTGAATTAACTCTGTAAAACGATTAGCCAAATCTTGTTGTTGCAAATTTACCTTATAACTGGCGGCTGTTTCGTCAAGCATGGCTTTGAATCTTTTCTCTAACATCAAAACTGAATTAAATTCTCCAAACCCAAAGCTAATTTTAATCACAGGATATTGCTGCGACCAGTCCCAGTTTTTTTCTAAATATAAGCCTTTAAATAACGTTTCTTCACCTTTAAACGCTGCGCTTAAAGTACTGACGAGCAAAGATTTTCCAAAACGGCGCGGGCGAGAGAGAAAGTAATATTTTCCTTTTTCAACCAATTGAGCAATCAACGGGGTTTTATCAATGTAATAATAATTTTCTTCGATTAATTCGGAAAAGGTTTGTATGCCTATGGGAAATTTTTTCATGGCGGCTATTTTGGCTTAATGCTTTGAGTTTTCAGGCTATTTTAGCAGAAGGCTATTGTGCTTGTGTTGTCTAGTTTGCTGATGCTATGCGGTAGTTTGTTGGGGTGTTATGATGCAGAGGCTTTTTAGCTGTTAGAGTTTTGAGAGAGTAAGCGTTGGAGAGTTTAACTCAGCAAAACAAAGGGGTTATGAAATTCGTTTTCAAGATGCCCAAAGAAATATTAAAAATCTTATACAACAAGGGAAACGGTAGAAACGAGAGCGAGAGTGTTTGCGGTGTGGGTGCGATAAAAACCAAAGATAAATACCGTAAAGCATTACATAGTGCTTTTATAAATTTAGGGATGAGGAGCTTAACTTGCCAAAAGGGGAATGCGCTTCAAGTCTATTGCAATATGCTTATTAATGGGACATTAAATACATGAACAAATTAATCATAACAGGCAGGCTTACACGCGATGCGGAAGTAAGGTATATCCCAAGTGGTACGGCTGTATTGTCGTTTTCAGTCGCTAATAATACGGGCTATGGTAAGAACGAGAAAACGCATTTTTTTAACTGTTCTTTGTTTGGGAAGCGGGCGGAGGGGCGTTTGCAAGAGTTTATGAAGAAGGGGAAGCAGGTTATTTTTGAGGGGGGAGGTTTCTTTAAATACTTTTCAGAAAAAAGATGGTAGTCATGGGGCAAGTTTAAATGTTTTTGTTAATGATGTGGAGTTGGTGGGTGGTCATTCGCAGGTAGAGTCTGAAAGTAGTCAGGAGTCGTCTTTTCTGCCAAGTAATTTACCTGTTAAGGATAACTTGGATGCTTTAGATGTGGATGATGATGTGCCTTTTTGATTAATAACCAGTCTTAGTAGACTTATTCCAAAATAGCTTGTTTTGCATCTCGTTAAAGTGCTTTTTTATACCATTTTGGGAGTGTGGCAATTATAGAAATAGTTGCGTATATGATAGCATTAGTCTATGAAAATAATTCTTGATACAAATATTCTTGTTAATGTTCTGCTCAGTCCTAGTAAAAAAAGTGCGAGTTATAAGGTTTTTAAAAGGTGTTTGACGGGGCAATTTAAACCGCAAATAGGTTGTGCATTATTTAATGAACTGATGTTACGCAGAGGAGTGAAAAACAAGTTTTTTCACGTTTGCATATAAAGGCGGAGTCCAATAGCTTTAGCTATTGGCGAGCTTTTAAAACTGCTAAAACAGGCAGCTTCAAAAAAGTTTGAGTTCTGCCTCTTCACGCCAACAGCTAAAGCTATTGGACTCCAACATAAGCCAATATTTCGATTTGGAACGTCAGTGAAAAAGCTTGTTTTTTCACTCCAAACAACAAAAATGTTTACTGCTTATTATTTAGCTATTTATAATTTTTTGCGTAACATCAGTAATGAATATGAAGATGTGTTGTATCGTCCAGAAATTCAGGCAATGGCAAAATATACAACAGAAGAAATCAATCAAATACTAGACGGTTTTTTGAATATTTCCTCATGGGTAAAGGTCAACTATTTATGGAGACCAAACTTAAAAGATGAAGGAGATAATCATTTGATTGATTTAGCGGTTGCTAGTAATGCTGAATGGATTGTTACTCAAAATTTGAAAGACTTAAATTCAGGCGAACTAAAATTTAATTTTCGGGCTATTTCGCCCAATGATTTTATGGAGAGGGTAG
>WTBX01000032.1 GCA_013138855.1 Methylococcaceae bacterium | reverse complement strand
CGTGGCACTTATCCGCCGATTTAAAACATTTTAAAAAAATCACCCTAGGCAATCCTATTATCATGGGACGCAAAACTTATGAATCTATCGGCAGACCGTTACCGAAACGTAAAAACATCATCATTAGTCGTAACAGTGATTATCAACAAGCAGGTTGCGAAGTATTTAGTGATATTCAACAAGCGATAGCAAGCTGTGCAGATGCTGAGGAATTATTTGTAATTGGCGGCGCAGCTTTTTATGAATCTATGTTAGATAAAGCCGACTTTATTTATTTAACGGAGATTCATAAAGAATTTGAGGGCGATACTTATTTTCCTGAAATTAATCGCCGTCAATGGCAAGAAGTAGAACGCGACACTATTAATAATGACGAGGCTGTTGATTTTGACTACAGTTTTGTGAAATTACAGCGTTTAAGCTAAAGAAAAACCAACAACGAGGTAAGTGTTCAGTCCCCCTCTTAAAAAAAGAGGGGTTAGGGGAGATTTTATTAAATAAATCCCCCTCAATCCCCCTTTTCCAAAGGGGGAGGTGAATACTTACACAACGAGGTGTCAGACATTTGAAGGTGTCAGACACCTTTGTTCCAGAATGAATATTCCTTATTTTGTTTCTTTTGATTTAGGACGGTGTTTATCCATCACTTCATCAAGCTTTTCATTGCTAATATTTTCATTAGCTTTTTGTAAGCAAGGCAGCAAAACCGCCTTATTCATGCGTTCTTTTTCTTTGCTAGGTTTTTCACCTTTAGGAGCAGGCTTAACATTATTGAAGCAAGCGATAAACTGCGCTTCTGTTATGCCTAAATCCTTGCTTATTTTATCTACGGGTCGCTTAGGATCATTTTTTAGCTGAGGTGGTTCTGCAAAAACATTCGTTGTAATGAGTAATGTTGCCAAGGTGCCAATCAATTTTTTGTACATAATTTTCCTCGTAGTGATAACTTTGAATTAAACTTTCATCATTCCCATACTCTGCGTAACTGCCCTTAAGTTAAGGAATTATACTTTTCTTTTCAAGAAGATACATTGTAGGGTGAGCTAGCTTTTTTTGCGAAGAAAAAAAACGTAGCCCACCAAATCAGCGTAAATGGTGGGCTACGTTATCTCGCTACGCTCGATAAGCTTGCCCCCCTACTTGGCTTTTTAAATGGGTAAAAAACAAAATTTATCTGGATAAGTATGCTTCCAACATCAGTAAGGAATGCAACTTTAATAACTTCCGAAACTATATCTGTCAATTTAGTAAAACTTATGAACCATGAAGGGCATGAAGAACATGAAGTTTTAAAGATTTTATCTTCATGTTCTTCATGCCCTTCATGGTAAAAATATATTTTAAGTTTCGGATATTATTTAATCTTTATTCCTAAGCATTCCCACTTGAAAAATAGGAATGAGAGAAATTTTTTAGCAACTGTTTAACCTATGTCAATAATTAAACCGTAAGATTATTAGCCGCTATATATTTTTGATACTTTGTATCAGTTGTTAATATATGGTTTTTTAACCAAGTAACGCCTGCATCGGATAATTTAACGGCAACAAAAATTGCTTTACCATTTTTTGCGCTATCAAAATACTCTGTTAACAGAGCAATAAAGTCTACATGTTCTCTTTTATGAGAGCTAATATCAGGATAGTTAATTTTCTCCATCATTTTTTCTTCTTCGCTAAAATGATAATTAGTGTAATCAAGTAATTCAGAGATGATTTTGATAATGCTATCATCATCAGCACCATGCTCCATTAGGTCATAGATGTTGTTTACAATATCAAACAGTTTTTTATGATGACTGTCGATGATAGCGATATTAACGCTGTATTTGTTATCCCATTCAAAAATTGCCATTTTGTACCTTTACTTTTATTAAGTGAAAGCTTAATAAAGCAGCAGAAACTATGCCAGTAATAAAAGCATACTAACAATAAGGTTATTTAAGAGTATTGAGAATTATTTACGGGGCATTTTGGTGCGTAAAAAGACATTTGCACTATTTTGTATTGATAAGTATGACTGTAAAATTTTTCTCATTCCCACACCAAACAGAGGAATGAGAGAAATCGTATTCCTATACAAGCGAGATAATTAATGCTTTATATGGATGATAAACAGGAAGCTCAGGGATGGTATCCCTAAATTAACGCTATTTTAACAAAGAAACGATATGAAACATCAACAACGAAAAAAGGCTTATGTCGCTAGAAATACCCAAAGCAATAAAAATGAAATCAGCGAAATTATTTGCCAGCAACTTATAAATTTTTCTTATTTTAAAAACGCCTCAACCATCATGTGTTATTTGCATTGCCGTTCGGAAGTTAGGACTTTAGAGTTTGTAAAAGCACAGCTTAAACACAAAAAACGCATCATCATTCCTTATTGCACTAAAGATAAAAACGGTGAAAACAAATTAGGATTATGGCATTTGGAAGACTTAAACGAATTAGTCGCAGGGACATGGGGAATTTTAGAACCACCTAAAACACGCTGGAATGATAAATCTAAAAATATTACCGCAGAAGAGCTGGATTTAATTATCGTGCCAGCCGTTGCTTTTAGTCGCAAGGGAGCGCGTTTGGGGAATGGTGCGGGATATTATGATAGATTACTGAATCAAGTTCGCAACGATTGCGATTTAATCGGCGTGGGTTATGAATCTCAATTGTTTGAGGATATTGAGATGAATGAACATGATGTTTATATGGATTTTGTTTTGACTGAAAAACAACTTTATAAAACAGGTGTCCGACACTATTCAAGTGTCTGACACCATGCGTTAATATCAGACACTTACAAAGCGTCTGACAGTTAGCTTACTTAGCCTCTTCTTCTGAAGCATCAGTTTCCTTAACAGCTTCTGTTTCAGCCTTAGCTGAATCATCACTTTCTTCTGACTTTTCTGGAACCTTACCATTTGCTATTGCCCTAGCTTCCGCTTTGGCTTTTTTTCTATCTTCTTCTGCTTTCGCTTCTGCTTCTTTTTCTGCTTTTATGTTTTCTAAAAACTCAGTAAACCAAGGCGTTTTGATGACCTTTTGCATGTCTGGATCACTAAGAATATCCGCATCATCAGGTAAATGACCAAATTCTTTAGCATCTTTTAATGCAGCAAGACAGCCTTCATTATCGCCTGAAATACTATAAATACAGGCTAAATTAAAAGCACCGCTGCCTTTTTGAATATTACCTGCTTGCTCAAAACATTTTTTAGCACGCACATATAAATCATCGTCAGGCGCAACGCCTTTCAAACGCGCTGTATCCATATACGCCACGCCGCCTTCTACTGCCGCACCTAAATAATAAGGCTCTACGGTTAAGCAAAAGCTGTATTTATTAATCGCATCTTCATAAAGCTTAATGGCTTCGTCGCCTTCTTTGCTTTTCGCTTGATTCAATAAACCAAAGCCCCAGTTATACAAGGCATCAGCCAGCATTAAATTATCGCTTAAGACAAATTCAAAGCCTTCATAAGCTGTTTTATATAATTGATCCGCTTTGCCACCTTCGGCTTTACGTGCTTTAGCAACTTGGTTTGTCGCTGCGGTTAGGGTGGTTTTCTTTTTTATTGTTGTAAAAAATGACATAAACGCCTTTCTCCTCCTAGTGGTTAATGTATTTATTGCTATAGAATACCAGTTATTTTTATCAATATCTTTTAAATAAAGCGAGTAAATTTTTTATGACTTCTATCGACCCTTCAATCACCCGCGAAAAAATAAATTTAGAGACCTCAAAAATGCCGTGGAGCGAGTTACAACGCTTTTTTGCCAGCGGGATGGCGGTGTTTGTGACGGCTGATTTAGATTTAGTCGAAGTCGCGTTTCAGTTTTCGCAAGATAATAAAGTAGCCGTTGAAACGTGGATGAACGCTCATAAAATAGGCGTTGTTTCTGATGAGCAAGCACAAGACTGGTCAGAAAAAGAGGCGGTGCTGTGGGCTGTCGTGGTTAAGCCGTGGATTTTAGTTCAAGATAAGGAGTAAATGATGAGCCAAAAAATTGGGCAAGCTATGATTTATGTGGCGTGGATTTTATTTTTGGGATTGTTGACTATGGGCTTTAATAAGCTGCTGGAAAATCAAAACAATCCAAATCAAGACGTTGAGGTTAGTTATAACGATGATCGTATTGCCGAAGTTCGCTTAGTACAAAACCGTCAAGGGCATTATGTGGCGAATGGCAAAATTAATGGGCGGACAGTGACTTTTTTGCTGGATACGGGAGCGACACAAATCAGTATTCCTGAAAATGTTGCAAATCGCTTACAGCTTAAAAAGGGTTATCCTTCGCAGGCGGTTACGGCTAATGGAACGATAAAGGTTTATTCAACCGAACTTAAGAGTGTGAGTTTAGGAGCGATTACCTTGCATAATCTTAGAGGACATATCAACCCTCACATGGAGGGCGATGAGATTTTATTGGGAATGAGTTTTATGAAGCATTTGGAAATCATTCAGCGTGATCGCCAATTATTACTTAGACATCTTCCTTAATATTGGCTAAATAAGCATCATCTTGTTTTTGATGTGTTAGACGTTTACGGTTTTTAACCCAAATTAACAACGCAGCACTAAACATTAAGCTGCATGAACCTAAAGTTAAATAAATTAAATTTCTAAGCTGTGAAACTTCTTCCAAAAGGGCAACATTGGCAGCGGCCACTTGTTGTTGTTGTTGTTCTAATGGGTCTGAATATTTACGCAATACTTTCATATCGTTGCGTACTTCTTCTAAGGTTTGCAAAGAACCTAAAACGCTTTGAAGTTTGATGCCTTCTTCCAGCGATTTTAGTTTGCTTTCAATTGAGCCGCTGACTAAACCGACTAACTCGCCTTTTAAGTTATCAACTTCGGCACTGATAGCAGGATTTTTTTGTGCGTAATCGACTAGCTGTTGTTTATCTTTTAATTGCGCTGCGAGGTCACTCTTGTCTGGCACTACAAAAAAACCGAGTACAAACACCATTGTCATTAAGATAAAAACGGCAGAGATTAAATAGCGGTTTAAATCAATCAGGCGTTGTTTCTGAAGTTGAGTATGTAGCAGAATAATATCGTTTTGAGCTTTGGCAGCTTTTGGTGTGGATTTACGGATTTTGCCCATTTTTTTTCCTAAGCTGGATGATGCGCCTTGTGAGCGTTTAGATTTTGTTATTATTATAAATTATTTGGAAAATTCAAAATATGTTTTGAATTTTCCGTTCTTACAATAAGGAGTCCGCGACTTTAGTCGCGGAGTCCCCGCAATAATCATTAGCGTTTTATAAAAACTTTAGTATGTTTTAACGCTTTCCGCGACTAAAGTCGCGGCTCCTAGTGTGTAGGAGTGATTATTTCTCTATTTCTTTCTTGCCGCAATACGCATTCTTAACGCATTTAATTTAATAAAGCCTTCGGCATCTTTCTGATTATACGCGCCTTTATCATCTTCAAAAGTCGCAATACTTTCATCAAACAAGCTATCGGTTTTAGACTCACGACCAACAACGTTAACGCTACCTTTATAAAGCTTAACTCTGACTTGACCATTCACATTGACTTGTGAGGCATCAATCATCGTTTGCAGCATTTCGCGCTCTGGCGACCACCAGTAACCATTATAAATAAGTGAAGCATAACGTGGCATTAATTCATCTTTTAAATGCGCCACTTCGCGGTCTAAAGTCAAAGATTCAATCGCACGATGCGCTTTTAACATCACTGTACCTGCGGGTGTTTCATAACAACCACGCGCCTTCATACCTACATAGCGATTTTCTACGATGTCTAAACGACCGACACCATTAGCACCCGCAAGCGTATTTAATTTTTCCATCACTTCGGCGGGTGAATGCGCTTCGCCATCAATCGCAACAATATCACCTTTAACATAAGTCAACTCAACATAAGTCGCTTTATCAGGTGCATTTTCTGGCGATACCGACCAACGCCACATATCGTCTTCTGCTTCTGCCCACGGATCTTCTAAAACGCCACCTTCATAAGAAATATGCAGCGAATTAGCATCCATAGAATAAGGTGAAGCTTTACCTTTTTTCATCTCGACTGCAATGCCATGTTTTTCAGCATACGCCAATAACGCCTGACGAGAATTTAAATCCCATTCGCGCCAAGGTGCAATAACTTGAATGTCAGGGCGTAGCGCATAAGCTCCTAGCTCAAAACGTACTTGGTCATTCCCTTTACCTGTCGCGCCGTGCGAAATCGCTTCCGCGCCTGTCTCATTAGCAATATCAATCAAGCGTTTAGCGATTAAAGGACGCGCAATTGACGTGCCTAATAAATATTCGCCTTCATAAATCGTATTGGCTCTAAACATTGGGAAGACGTAATCACGCGCAAATTCTTCGCGTAAATCTTCAATGTAGATTTCTTTAATGCCCATCGCTTCTGCTTTTGCACGCGCAGGTTCTACTTCTTCACCTTGACCAATATCAGCAGTAAACGTCACGACTTCTGCCGAGTATTCATCTTGCAACCATTTTAAAATCACAGAAGTATCCAGACCGCCTGAATAGGCTAATACAACTTTTTTGATTTCTGACATAAGTTTTAACACCTTCGAGTTAAAAATTTTTTGATTATACCTTAAAAATAAATAACACAAGCGAAACTTTAGCATCATTATTAAAAGATTGCATTCCTAGACGACTGGTCATATTATTGCAGCATGATTACTACAGATTCTAAACATATTAAACGCGAGAAATTACTCGACCAAGGTGTCAGTTTGTTAATGGCGCAGGGTTATCACGGCACAGGATTAAAGGCGATTTTAGATTCGGTGCAAATTCCTAAAGGTTCTTTTTATCATTATTTTGAAAATAAAGAGGCATTCGGTGCGGAAGTAATTGCGCATTATATCGCGCCTTTCATCACTCAGCTCGAAGGACATTTACAAAATAATGAGGGTGACGCGCTTTCGGCGATGACTTTTTATTTCGATGAATTAATTCGCTTGACTAAACAAACTGAATTTAAAGGCGGTTGTTTGTTGGGTAATTTGATGGGTGAAATTGGTGATACCAGTGAAGTCTGTCAGCTTGCTTTAAAATCAGCGGTAGCCGATTATCGTGATTTATTAGAGCGAGGATTATTTCAAGCTCAACGGCAAGGCACTGTACGTGGCGATAAAACCGCTAAACGTATGGCGGATTTATTAGTCGATGGCTGGCAAGGGGCTTTATTGCGAATGAAAATTGAACAATCTATTGAGCCTTTAGAGCGTTGTTGTGATGATTTACTGCATGATTATTTTAAGGTTAATTATCGGAGGTAAATCTTCTTTTTAACTGATGTTACACAAAACTAATTGTCCACGAAAGATACGAAAATTAAAAGGACTCCAAGTTTTGAATATTTTTATTACATAAGACTGGCGGCTATCCGAAAGACGTAGTCTTTTGGGTAGCTGCCAGTCCCCACTAAATATATTAATATGAGCGTGGGGACTGGCAGCAAA
>WTBX01000030.1 GCA_013138855.1 Methylococcaceae bacterium | reverse complement strand
CTCCAACATAAGCCAATATTTCGTAAGTATTCACCTCCCCCTTTGGAAAAGGGAGATTGAGGGGGAAATCTCCCCTAATCCCTCTTTTTTTAAGAGGGGGACTGAACACTTACAATATTTCAATTTGGAATGTCAGTGAAAAAACTTGTTTTTTTCACTCCGAATAGAAAAAACGCTTATTGTTTGGTATGTTTAGTTAAATATTTATCTAATTGATTGGCAAAATCTTGTCGCTCGCTTTGACTTAAGGGCGCAGGCCCGCCTGTTTCTAAGCCGCTAGAACGTAGCGTGTCCATAAAATCCCGCATATTTAAAATTGCTTTGATATTATTCGTCGTATAGAGTTCACCGCGTGGATTGAGGGCGTAACCCCCTTCTTCAATGACTTCTGCGGCTAAAGGAATATCACTGGTAATCACTAAATCATTAACTTCAACACGTTTAACAATTTCATTATCCGCCACATCAAAACCACGTCCTACTTGTATCATGTCAATATAGCGTGAAGGGGGGATGCGAATATATTGATTCGCTACCAATGTTAGCTGTACTTTGGTACGTTCTGCGGCTTTAAATAATATTTCTTTGATGACGACTGGACACGCATCAGCATCTACCCATATTTTCATGTTATTTCCCTTTTATTAAGTGCAATAGTTAAATGATATTTACAGTACCTTTGCACTGTGGAAAGGTTGAGCATCCCCAAAATTTATGCCCCTTATTTACCCCTTTTTTGGCTTCTCGAATAACCATTGAGCTACCACATTGAGGGCAAGCGTGATTATTTTTCTTTTCGCTTACAATCTCTTTCACATGTTTTACATGCTCTCGATTAGTTTTAAATGAGGGTGTTAATCTATCGTCTTCAATTTGGCGAATGATTGATGTTACTTGAATATCAGAAAGAACTTCTTGAGTTTTTGATTTTATAAAACGAATGTAACCGCATCCATGAGTAACATTATCAGGCATTTCAGTTTTAAACGTGCTATTGCCAACAAAAGCTATCACGGAATGTATTTGATGCTGCTGTAGTTCCAATAAGTTTTCTAATGTTTTTGTGTGCTTATAATTTTGATGGAGCGGGTTTTGAAATTGGTTTGAGTGTTTATATATTTTTTGAGTCCACATTTTTTGATTAGCTTTCCCAAATATCCAGCCTTTCATATTTTTTGTTTCTACAACGAAAACGCCCTGTTTTGAAACAATAATATGGTCGATTTGTGTCGTGCCATCCTCTGTCGTTAAGGTGCCATTTTTTATAAGATGATATTTATCTTTGTTCAGCATTAATTTTGCGGCAAGGTTCACCATAAACTCGCCCGCAATACCTTTAAACCACGATGATTTTAGTGTTGCCGCTAAAAAAGCAAGTGGAATTAAATACCAAAATACATTGAGTATTGGGCTAATAATGGCTGAAAAGTCCATTTTTATATCCTATATTAAAGGTCTTTAAAAGTACCTGTATGAAAAAATGAATGTACGGCTTCAACAATCTTTGCGGAAAAAATCATATTGTAATGCGAAACCTCAAAAATACTGCTATCGGTCATATTTGGGTGTTGTGTTTCCGCTACGGTAATCAGTCCGTCATTAGGTAAAGGGAGATTAAGCAGCTTACTTAACATAAAATTTCTTGAACCCGTTATCCCCCCTATTTCTCGGTTATTAGGAAAAGCTAAGGTTTTACCACAGCAGCGAGAAGCTAAACATTTACCAACAAGAAAACCTCCAAGAGGAAGCTTAAGAACTTTGCAAGCAGCAAGCGAGCCATTAATAGGTGAGCCAAGTAAAACGACTTTTCCTTCGGGGAGGTTGGGGTTGCGAGTAAGAAAATCTAGCACAATCAAACCCCCCATGCTACACCCAAGAAAATGGATGACGGGCGAATCAATCTTTTTAAGTAAAGAGGTAAGTTTTTTATTTTTATCATCAAAGTTGCCGCAAAAAGGCCAATGATAAAATACCGTGACTAAGTAGCCTAATTTACGAAGTCGAGAGGCTAAAAGAAATAACTCAATGCCTCCAAAAGCAAGCCCAGGGACAAGAACAATGGCCTCTGTTGTCAAACTATGCTGATTTTGCGGTGAATTAATCATCAACTTGTTCTGCGTGTAAATAACTTTGCTCTTTATAGTAGCGAATCACAAATAAAAATAGCACGGCGGTGATAAACATCAAGCCTGTAAAAAACCAAAAATAACTCGCGCCTGCTAATTTGCTACTGCCATCGGCATTTATAATAAAAAAATTCACCGCACTGGTGAATAAATTCCCTATCGCTACCGACATAAAGAAAAACGCCATCACAAAAGATTTCATACTGTTCGGTGCTTGGGTGTAAGAAAATTCTATGCAGGTGATAGATACCATCACTTCGGCAGCGGTTAAGAAAACATAAGCCAATAGTTGCCATGCAATAGACGGACTTAAACCTTCATCTATTTGCATTTGAATCCAAGACGGTACGGCAAAAGCAATCGCGGTAATAAACATGCCAATGGCGATTTTGCGTAAGGCTGTCAATTCAAATAGGCGATTTAAGGCAGGATATAGTCCGTAAGAAAACAGCGGTACTAATATCATAATCAATAAGGGGTTAGCGGCTTGAATTTGGGAGGATAATACTTCAACTCCAAAGACGACTCTATCCATTTTTTGCGCTTGTAGAACCCATGACGAGCCGATTTGCTCAAACAATGCCCAAAACATCGCCACAAAAATATAAATGCTGCCGAGTTTTCCTAAAGTAATTAAACCGACGCGGCTTAATGATTCTTTCGCAAACTCCATTCCTGCTGGAGGAATATGCACAAAACGATAACGCCCCAGCCAAAAACAAATCGTCGCAATTAACATTAATACACCAGGTATTCCAAAAGCCCATGATGAACCGTGATTTTTTAATAACCACGGAATAATTAACATCGCTGCAAATGCCCCCAAATTAATCGACAAATAAAACCAGCCAAACACTTTGCTTAATAAATGTTTATTGGAAATGCCGAATTGGTCGCCTAAATGTGAAGATACACAAGGTTTGATACCGCCCGCGCCTAAAGCAATCAGGCTTTGTCCGATTAATAAACCCATGCGGGTATCATCTAAGGCTAAGGCGAAATGTCCGAAACAGTAGACGATAGATAAGCTGATAATGGTGCGGTATTTTCCTAAGACACCATCCGCTAATAACGCACCTAATAATGGTGTTAAATAAACGGCGGAGACAAATAAATGAAAAAATCCCTGTGCTTCGGTTTCGCTCATGACATCTAACTGTCCATTGGTATTTGTCATGTATTGGGTCATGAACACCACTAAGATGGCACGCATTCCATAATAGCTAAAGCGTTCAGCGGCTTCGTTGCTGACAATAAATGGAATGCCATCGGGTAATTTATCACTGGCGATGGGGGCGATTTTATATTGCTTCATATTTTTTTAGCTGAGAAAGTACGGCATTATCGGTGAATTATCGCTATTTTAGATAGCAAACTTTGTTCTCGGTTATTTTAAATTTTCGAGATGTATGATTAAAAGGCTAACAGCAAGCCAAAGAGTGAAACCTTTAGCTTGCTGCCAATTCTCGCTTAGGAGCGTGCATGAAATAACTTGAGCAACTTTATTTAAAATAAATGCGCGGTTTTAGACCTCCGAGGTCTTGAAGACCTCGAAGGTCTACTTCTGATCAAATTTTAAATTATAAAAGATAAGTTGACTAACTTATTTCGAGCATATTCCTTAACCTTACTCTACCCCCAGTTATTCCACCAAAAGACAGGTTTTCATTCCTTAATAGGGTCTCTTTTATTGCAATATTTTTGAAAAATATTAACCTGTTGTTTTATAAGTAAATAATTATGTAGGTGCTTGTGATCGGAATATGGAGGCAGGTGATCACCTGCTGAAAATCAGCTTACATTTTCTCATGACAGTTGATAAACTGAACAGTCGTCTCTTATTTTTTTAGCCACTAATGAAAAAAATCATCCTTTTATCTATTGCCATTGTGTTTTTTTATAAGTACATTCTATTATTCTAATAGTGAAAAACCTACTGTTCGCGTAGGCATTCTTCATTCGCTTTCTGGCACAATGGCATTTAGTGAAAAGTCTTTGGTGGATGCCCTCATACTGGCAATTGAAGAAATAAATCAACAAGGGGGCGTTTTAGGACGAACCATTGAGCCGATTATTGTTGATGGACAATCGGACTGGGACTTATTTGCTAAAGAAGCGGAACGATTAATTGTCGAAGAAAAAGTCTCGGTTATTTTTGGTTGCTGGACTTCTGCTTGCCGCAAGGCGGTTAAGCCTGTGGTTGAGAAATATCAGCACCTGCTTTTTTATCCTGTTCAATGCGAGGGCATTGAGCAATCGCCTAATATCGTTTATACAGGGGCAACCCCTAATCAACAGATTTCACCTAGTATCAAATGGGCGATTAAAAATCTGAGAAAAAAATTCTTTTTAATAGGTTCTGATTATATTTTTCCTCGACTGCTAATCAAATTATTAAAGATTTGCTTGAGGCTCAACATGGTACGGTATTAGATGAATATTATTTACCTTTAGGTTCAAAAGATATGCAGGCCGTGATTGATAAAATTGAACAACAGCAACCTGATGTGATTTTGAATAACCCTGAATTCAACCTCCAAGTGCAATTTGATAACAGCTTGTTTATTATGAATAAAAATAATCCGCTAAATAACTTAGCTCTCTTAATCCTGCATCATACATAGCCTTCATAAATATAGACGACTATTT
>WTBX01000099.1 GCA_013138855.1 Methylococcaceae bacterium | reverse complement strand
TAAATAAATCCCCCTCAATCCCCCTTTTCCAAAGGGGGAGGTGAATACTTACAGTTTTTTCACTGGCATTCCAAATCAAAACATTGGCTTATAATTTGGGTTCTTCGGTATCTTCCATGAAATCGAGGTGATTTAGTATCAGGACTGGCAGTCCTTTCTTGATTTTTATATTCCATGGGAGGACTGCCAGTCCTTATTTCGAAAGCTATTGAACTCCGCTTTATATACTCTAAAAATTAAAGTATTTGCAAACGTGAAAAAACTTGTTTTTACGCCTCTGCGTAACATCAGCAAATAACTTAAAATTCAGTGTCATTATTTGTATGATATTCAAATATTCAAATAATTTTAATCGGGGTTGCTTTAATCCAGCGTGACCGCTATAATCGCGGGCTGTTGCAATGAGGGGAAACTATGACGGCTGAGAGAAAACTTTCTACTGTCAGTAAAATTTTGACTCTGCAAGTCCTGATTATTCTGGTTGTAAGTTCAGGGTTTTATATTGCTGGAGGTAGTTCTAAAGCATTATCACCGTTACTTGGTGGCGTTGCTGCCTTTATACCTAATTTATATTTTGCGTTACGGATGGCGAGAACTGCGGGGCAGGATGCTCAAAAAATAGTTCGTTCTTTTTATGCAGGTGAGTCTGGAAAATTAATTTTAACAGGGATTCTGTTTGTTATAATTTTTCAACAACCTAATATAGAGTTATTACCGCTGATGACAGGTTATGTCGCGGCTTTATCAATTTTTTGGTTCGCGCTGATATTGCGTGATTGAGACACAAAGAGAGGAAAAATGGCTACTGAAGCTCATGCGGCAGAAGGCGCGACAGGATATATTGTTCACCATTTAACACCGTTTTCAGTAGGTGAGGGTTTCTGGACTTTGCATCTGGATACTTTGTTTTTCTCGGCTGCGCTTGGCGCACTCTTTATCTGGTTTTTTAAAACCGCTGCGGAAAAAGCGACAACAGGTGTTCCTAGTTTGTCGCAAAATTTTGTTGAGATGATAATTGAGTTTGTCGATCAACAAGTTAAAGATAGTTTTCACGGTAAAAGTGATTTAATTCCACCACTAGCACTGACTATTTTTTGTTGGGTGTTCTTGTGGAACTTTATGGATTTATTCCCAGTAGATTTGATTCCTGGGGTTGCGGGTATGATGGGCGTTGAATATATGCGTGTCGTGCCTAGTACCGATTTAAATGCGACCTTTGCATTAGCGTTTAGCGTGTTTTTCTTGATTATTTACTATAATCTTAAAATCAAAGGGGTTTTCAATTTTTCTAAAGAATTGTTATTACATCCTTTTAACCATGTTCTATTGATACCCTTTAATATTCTATTGAATATTGTTGAGTATATCGCCAAGCCTGTTTCATTGGCTCTGCGTTTGTTCGGAAACCTGTACGCAGGTGAGCTGATTTTTATTCTTATCGCTTTAATGCCTTGGTATATTCAACCGTTGTTGAGTTTTCCATGGGCAGTGTTTCATATTCTAATTATTACGCTTCAAGCATTTATATTTATGGTACTGACTATTGTGTACCTAAGTATGGCGCATGAAGATCACTAAGATTTCTTAATTTTATTTATATTATACGTTTGGAGGTATCATGGAAATTGCAGCGTTAATTGCTGATGTGCAAGGTATGACCGCTATTGCAGTGGGTTTGGTTTTAGGTTTAGGTGCATTAGGAACTGCGATTGGTTTCGGTCTTTTAGGGGGTAAATTCCTTGAAGGTGCAGCACGTCAACCAGAAATGGTGCCTATGCTACAAGTTAAAATGTTCATCGTTGCGGGTCTTTTAGATGCGGTAACAATGATTGGTGTTGGTATGGCATTATTCTTCACTTTTGCAAACCCTTTCCTATCTGCGGTAGAAGCTGCGGCAGGCTAACTAGTAATTGATAATTATCAATTAACACATCAATTAACTAAAGAGAGGAACGCATCGTGAGTATCAATGCTACTCTGATTGGTCAGATGATAACGTTTACACTTCTGGTATGGTTTACCATGAAGTACGTTTGGCCACCATTAATGGAAGCTCTTGAAGAGCGGAAAAGTAAGATTGCAGAAGGATTAGCGGCGGCCGAAAAAGGTCAGGAAAGAATGGAGTTGGCGGAAAAACGCGCCTTAACTTATCTTAAAGAAGCTAAAGACCAATCTGCTGAAATTGTATCTCGTGCGCAAAAGCGTGCTAATGAAGTCGTTGAAGAATCAAAAGGTAACGCTAAAAAAGAAGGCGACCGAATGATTGACGCGGCTAAAGCACAAATTGAGCAGGAAATACAACAAGCCAAAGAAGGTTTACGTCAGGAAGTTGCAGCCCTTGCTTTAAGTGCTGCTGAACAGATTTTGAAAAAAGAAATCAATAAAGCTGAGCATAAAGCCATCATCACTAAAGTATCTAATCAATTAGGTTAAGCGTAATGAGTGAATTATCAACATTAGCAAGACCTTATGCTGAGGCCGTTTTTAAACGCGCCTTAGAGACTGATGCCACCGAAAAGTGGTCAAATACTTTAGCCTTTGTTGCTGCGGTTGTTAATGACAGCGAGTTTTCTGCGATTATAGATAATCCTAAAGTCAGTAATGAACGCTTAATCGGTTTGTTATTCGATATTTGCCAAGGACAGTTAGAGACAGAAAGTGAAAACCTTTTAAAACTACTGGTTAAAAATGACCGTTTAAGTTTAGCGGGGCAAATTTCTGCGCTTTATGAAGCAAGTAAAGCGGAGGCTGAAGGCTATGTTGATGTTGATGTAAGTGCAGCTTATGCTTTTACTAAGGAAGATGAAAAAGCGTTTACAGCTTCGCTGGAAAAAATGCTTGATAAAACAGTTCATCTAACTATCAGCGTGGACAAATCTTTGATTGGCGGTTTTATCGCTAAAGCAGGCGACCGAGTGATCGACGGCTCTATTAAAGGCCAACTTCAAACTATGCAAAAGACTCTACAATAAGAGTGAGAAGAGAAAATGCAATTAAACCCATCTGAAATAAGTGATCTTATTAAACAAAAGATCGAAAATTTCGACCTGAGTGTAGAGGCGCATACGGAAGGTACTGTTGTCAGTGTATCTGACGGTATCGTTAGAATCCATGGGCTTTCAGAAGCTATGCAGGGCGAAATGCTGGAATTTCCTGGCAACATCTACGGTATGGCATTAAACCTTGAGCGTGACTCGGTTGGTGCTGTTGTTTTAGGTGCTTACGAACATATCTCCGAAGGCGATACAGTTAAATGTACTGGCAAGATTTTAGAAGTGCCAGTCGGTGAAGCTCTATTAGGTCGTGTAGTTGATGCCTTAGGTAAACCTATCGACGGTAAAGGTGCTGTTGAAACGACTGAAACTTCACCTATTGAAAAAATTGCACCAGGTGTTATTGCGCGTCAATCAGTAGATGAGCCTGTACAAATAGGTTTAAAATCAATTGACTCGATGATTCCCGTCGGGCGTGGTCAACGTGAATTAATCATTGGTGACCGTCAAACAGGTAAAACAGCGATTGCCATTGATGCGATTATTAACCAAAAAGACACGGGTATTAAATGTATCTATGTTGCCATTGGTCAAAAACGTTCATCTATCGCTAACGTAGTACGCAAATTAGAAGAACATGGCGCGATGGATCATACCATTGTCGTTGTCGCTTCTGCATCTGAGTCTGCGGCGTTACAATTCGTCGCACCTTATAC
>WTBX01000428.1 GCA_013138855.1 Methylococcaceae bacterium | reverse complement strand
ATTCTGTCCATAATTGACGACAAATATGCGGCACAATCGGGGTCAACATTAAGGTAATCGCTTCTAAAACTTCTTGACGAAGAGCTTTTGCATTCGCACCATCGCCTTTAAATTTGGATAAGCTGTTTAGCAGTTCCATATTTGCAGCAATCGCAGTATTAAAGGTATGTCGTCTGCCTAAATCATCGGCTACTTTTTCTAAAGTTTGGTGCAACTGACAACGTAGTTTTTTCTCATCTGCATTTAAACTGGCTTTGTCTAAAGCTTGTTCGCTTAGACCATCGTTGATGTGCAAAAAGGCTTGTCGCCATAAGCGTTTTAAGAAACGTGAAGCTCCATCAACACCCGCATCATTCCATTCTAAAGATTGCTCAGGTGGCGAGGTAAACATGGTATAAAGTCTAACCGTATCCGCACCGTATTTATTAATTAACGCTTGTGGGTCTATGCCGTTATTTTTTGATTTCGACATTTTTTCAGTATTGCCGATAGTGACTTCCGAACCATCCGCTAATGATTTAGCGGTAATTATTTTACCTTTACTGTTACGCTCAACTTCAATCTCAGTAAGATTAAAATAATGTTTTTGTCTATGCTCATCGACTTGGTAAAAAGTTTCCGCGATGACCATGCCTTGAGTTAGCAGTTTTTTGAACGGCTCATCACTGACAATTTAACCTTCATCGCGTAATAATTTGTTATAAAAACGTGCATATAACAAGTGCAAAATCGCATGTTCAATACCGCCAATATATTGGTCTACAGGTAGCCAGTGTTTTGCACTCTCATCCAACATACTGTCGGATTTTGGACTAGTAAAACGCGCAAAATACCATGATGATTCCATAAAAGTATCAAAGGTATCAGTTTCGCGTTTGGCAGCTTTCCCACACACAGGACAATCAGTATGTGGAAACGTCGGATGAGTAGCTAAGGAAGAAGTACCATCTAAAACCACATCTTTCGGTAATTCCACAGGTAATTGCTCATCAGGTACGCCTACTGTGCCGCAATCATCACAATAAATGACAGGAATCGGTGCGCCCCAATAGCGTTGGCGTGAAACACCCCAATCACGAAGGCGAAAATTAGTTTTACGTTCGCCTTTGTTTTGGCTTTCCAACTTATCAGCAATGGCATTAAAGGCATCGGCAGAACTTAAATCATTAAATTCACCTGAATTTTTCAACACGCCTTTAACGGTGAAAGCTTGTTCAGCCACACTATCATCTTCACCCTTAGCCGCATGAATAACTTGTTTAATGGGGATATTGTATTTAGTGGCAAACTCATAATCACGTTGATCGTGAGCAGGAACAGCCATCACCGCGCCTGTGCCGTAACCCATTAATACAAAGTTCGCAATCCACACAGGGACTTTTTCGCCTGTAATTGGATGAATGGCGACAATGCCAGAATCTACACCGCGTTTTTCCATAGTCTCCATCGCAGCTTCCGAGGATTCCATCGTTTTACATTCGTGAATAAACTCGGCTAATTCAGGTTTAGACTCAACGGCTTTTTTTGCTAAAGGATGTTCTGCGGCAACCGCTAAATACGTCACCCCCATCAAAGTATCAGGTCTAGTGGTATAAATGCGTAAAGCATCATCCATGCCCTCCACCGCAAAATCCATTTCCAAACCTTCTGAGCGACCTATCCAGTTAGACTGCATGGTTTTAACCTGTTCAGGCCAATCGCCGAGTTTATCTAAATCTTTTAATAATTCATCACCATAAGCGGTGATTTTTAAAAACCATTGGGAGATTTCTTTACGCTCAACCGCCGTATCACAACGCCAGCAACAGCCATCAATGACTTGCTCATTAGCGAGTACCGTTGCATCATGCGGACACCAATTTACAGGCGCAGTCTTTTTATAAACCAACCCTTTTTCTAGTAAGCGCAAAAAGAACCATTGTTCCCAGCGATAATAACTTGGATCACAAGTCGCAAATTCGCGCGACCAATCATAAGCAAAACCTAATTCTTTAAGCTGCTCACGCATATAATCAATATTTTCATACGTCCAGTCGGCAGGATGCACCCCATGTTTCATCGCGGCATTTTCCGCAGGTAAGCCAAACGCATCCCAACCCATAGGCTGCATCACGTTTTTACCTAGCATACGCTGATAACGACTGATAACATCGCCAATGGTGTAATTACGCACATGTCCCATGTGGAGCTTGCCGCTAGGGTAAGGAAACATCGACAAACAATAGAATTTTTCTTTGTCTGTATCTTCAACGGCATTAAATACGCCGCTCTCATCCCACGCTTTTTGAGCGTTAGTCTCTATAACTGATGGTTGATAATTTTCTTCCATGTCTCGTCTTTTATCGGTCAAAAGAGTTAGAATACCGTAGAGACGCTTAAATCTAAAGCGCGTTTTTTAAGGAGCATAAAAATGAGTAAAAATACTAAACTAATTGAAGCTTATAACAACCTAATGGAACATCTGTATGAAGCAATGGATGACACCTTGCATTCTACGGCGGATGCTTTAGACATAGCTAAAGAAAAACTCAGTGAATTAGGCGGTTTGACTCAAGAAGAGATCAATCATATCGCTGATTCTTTAAACCGTGATATAAATCATGCGGCAGTTAATATCGAAGAAAAACCGCAATATGAGAGTGAGGATTTTTCTTCGTGGTTAAGCTTTGATATTGATTTATTAGAAAATTTCGCGCTAGATTCTTTCATGAGTCTGGCAGATAAGACTCGTATAGAACTAGCAAAATTACGACAACAAGCGGCAAAATATCACCCTTATCATAGTGGTGATATTACAGGGCCGGGTACTTTTAGCTGTGAAGAATGCGGTAAAGAAATTGCCTTCAAATCAACCAGTGAAATTCCAGAATGTCCGAACTGTAAAGCGAAAAGCTTTGTACGTATTTGATATTGCACATTCAAGGCTTATAATGCCACAACTATCTAATTGATTTAACGAGGAATAACATGCGCAGGGTCATTTTCAATCAAAAAGGGGGAGTAGGTAAATCAACAATTACTTGCAATTTAGCGGCAATCAGTGCGGTTGAAGGTAAACGTACTTTGGTACTAGATCTTGATATACAAGGCAACGCTACCCAATATTTAATGGGGGCAAAAGAAACGGATGCCAATAAATCTATCGCTCATTTTTTTAAAGACAGTTTGAGTTTAGGTTTATTTGGTGGCTCTGGAACGGGGTTAGAAAGTCTGGTTCAAGAAACGCCTTTTCCTAATTTGTTTGTTATTCCTTCGCATCCTGACTTAGAACCACTACAAGGTCGATTAGAATCACGTTATAAAATCTTTAAACTTAAAGAAGCGTTAGAGCGGCTTGAAGGTTTTGATGCGGTTTATATGGATACGCCACCTATTTTAAATTTTTATAGTCAATCAGCGTTAATTGCGGCGCATAAATGTTTAATTCCTTTTGATTGTGATGCGTTTGCGCGTGATGCTTTATTTTCTTTAATGCAGGCATTGTCAGAAGTTAAAGCCGATCATAATCAAGAGTTGGAAATTGAAGGGATTGTGGTTAATCAATTTCAAAAACAAGCGAATTTACCTGCACAATTAGTTGAAGAGTTAATTCAGTTAGGACATCCTGTTTTGGAGTCTAAAATATCACCGTCAGTTAAAATTAGAGAATCACATTCTCAATCTCAGCCTATGATTCATTACGCGCCCAATCACAAATTGGCTGATGAATTTAGAGCGTTATATGCAGAAATTACAGGTTAGTTACGGATGTTATGCAAAGGCGTGAAAACACTGACTCAGGCGGAGGCGCGACTTTTAGTCGCGCACGAATGTTTTATGCATAAACTTAAAACAAGCTTAATTTTAATCGTCTAAATTTATAGATTTTCCTCTCGTTCCCACGCGCTGCGTGGGAATGCAGTCACAACGCGCCAGCGTTGTCTCACGCGACGCTAGCGCGTCTTCAATGAATTCCCACGCAGCGCGTGGGAACTAGAAAACTCATTTAGTGTTTTGTCTCGGCTACCATAGCTTTTAGCTGTTCAATTTCTTGAGTTAAAGCTATATATTTTTTTCGTTGTTCTTCTAATTCAAGATGAGTTAGCTCAAGTTTTTCTTCTGCTTCTCCCAATTTTTCTGTGGTTTTCCCTAGTTTTTCTGTTGCTTTTCCTAGATTTTCTTCCGTTTCCCCTAGTTTTTCTGTCGTTTGCTTTAAAGCAATAGCCGTTTCT
>WTBX01000433.1 GCA_013138855.1 Methylococcaceae bacterium | reverse complement strand
GAGCAACAAGTATTAATCATTATTTGGTTAAGTGAGCATAATGCCGAAGC
Source organism: Methylococcaceae bacterium (assembly GCA_013138855.1). Classification (GTDB taxonomy): domain Bacteria; phylum Pseudomonadota; class Gammaproteobacteria; order Methylococcales; family Methylomonadaceae; genus WTBX01. The sequence continues at coordinate 4,675 of WTBX01000433.1, read as the reverse complement.
CTTACAACATAGCGAAGCGGTTTATAAAGACTTAGATAAGCTTAAAACAGAAGGCGATTTAAGTAATTATTTTGGCTTATATCCGTGGTTATTATCTCAACAGCAGCAGCAAGAAAATAGTTCTTTGCTACAAAAATCCTTAACCCCAGAAACGACTGTGCTATGGCAACAAGCCTTAACAGCGCAAGGTTTATCGGTGCAGCGTTTAGGCAAACTTGATTATCAGCAATCACCTTTGAATTTAGAGGATTTATTAAAAACACCGCTAGGACGTTTATTAGAAAATCAGCTTATTATTCGTGAGCAACAAGTATTAATCATTATTTGGTTAAGTGAGCATAATGCCGAAGCCTTACAAGTAGCGTTAGCCAATAATGATAAGGCGCATTACTTTAGTCAGCGCGATATGTTAAATAAAATGGCAGTTGATTATCAGCAACGTGCAGAAACAATGTTACTCGCAGGTTTAGCTTTGATTAGCTTATTATTAGTCATTCGTTATAAAAGTATTTTAAAAGCTGCGCAAACTTTAGCCCCTGCCTGTGTCGCTGCTTTAATTATTTTAGCGTTATGGTCGATCAATGGCGTGAGCATCAGCTTTTTACATTTAGTCGGATTTTTACTAGTCGCCGCAATTTGCGTCGATTATGGGATTTTTTACCAAGAAAATCGCGGCGGAGATATTAGCTTAACTTATCAAGCAATGGCGGCATCCATGCTAACCAGTGCATTAGCGTTTGGGTGTTTATTAATTGCCGATACATTAACCTTAAAAATTCTCGCCGAAGTAGTTGCTAGTGGTGTGGTGTTGGGATTTTTATTTTGTCCGATTATCATTAATAATCGGTAATTACTCAGGCGGAGCCGCGACTTTTAGTCGCGCATGAAGTGTCAGGTATGACTTTTAAAACGAGCTTATTTTAAGCGATCTAATTTATAGGTTTTGGAGAGATTTTTGGCTCTCCAGTATTTCCCGTGAAACCAAGGTAATTTAGCATCAGGACTGGCAGTCCTTTCTTGATTTTCATATTCCACGAGAGGACTGCCAGTCCTTATTTCAGTATTTTCACGGGAAACCAGAAGAACCCTGTTTTTAGGTCTCGTGCGCGACTAAAAGTCGCGGCTCCGTATACTCTGAGCCGTTACAATAATCATTAAAAATAAATTATTAACGATTCAAGCTTCCAGTTTTAATCCAACAAAATACTCATTAATTTTTGGCATATTATAAACTTTCAATTGCGTTTGCTTTTCTATTTCATCAATAACTTGCTGCTGACGTTCTATGGTTTCTGTAGCAACTACAAACCACATATTTAATTCATGTTCTCTAGCATAGTTATGGGCGACTTCTGGGAAAGCATTGATAACCTCAGCGATATTATCAAATGATTCAGAAGGAACTTTAACCGCCGCTAAAGTTAATGCACCCCCCATTTGTTCAGCGTGATACATAGGCGCGAAACGCGACAAAATACCGTTATCTAATAACGCTTGTAATCGCTGCAATAATTCCTCTTCACTAATATTTAATTCATTTGCAACCTGTTGATAAGGTGCGTCACAAATGGGAAAACCTACTTGCAAATGATTAATTATTTTTTTATCTATTTGTTCCATTTTAAAAATTATCCTATTTATTTAACATGGGGTAAATTATGGTTCTTCTGATTATTTCGTAAAAATACCGAAATAATAATGGGCAGTCCCCTAACCGTTTGCATATTCTAAGGAAGGACTGCCAGTCCTATTCCTAAAATACCTTTGTTTCAGGAAAGATATTGAAGAGCCAGAAATATAGCATTGTTATTCTTCTGTTATTTACTATTATTATTGATGACGATAGGTCATGAAGTTTAAGAAAGTTTACCGAAAATAATTAATTTTTGTAAGGAATAACAAAACAACGCGACTTATAAGTAGTTTTGTCACTAAGACAAAAAATGTCATTTTTAATTTATGAGAATAGAAATATGAAAAATACTAAAACACCTTTAAGCATTGCATTAGGCACAACTTTATTATCAGGTTTGGCAGCAACTAGCGTTCAGGCTGAACCCTTCACTACCAATGAAGTAAGTCCTTTTGCAATGACTGAGTTAACAGGTGGTTATATGCAAGTAGCTGAAGCCGAAACTACGACTGATGCTGATAAGACCTCTACTAAAAAAGCCGAAGGCTCTTGTGGTGAAGGAAAATGTGGTGGAAAAATGAAAAAAGAAGAGGGCGATAAAACTGCCGAAGGTAAATGCGGAGAAGGTAAGTGCGGCGAGAAGATGAAAAAAGAAGGTGAAGAAAAAGCTAAAGAAGATACTTCTAGCGATAAAAAATAAGCGACTATTAAACAATAATTCTCGCTTAGGTACTATCAGGTGTTATCGACTATACTATTTTTTTGTTTATTTGATAACACCTGACTATGAAAGAAAAATCATCTATGGAGCCTGAAAACTGGTTAAGTGACTATGGCGATTTGCTTTATCGCTATGCCTTTAGCCGCGTTCGCAGCGAAGCCGTTGCAGAAGATTTGTTACAAGAAACTTTATTAGCAGCGATTCAGGGAGTGGGAAAATTTAATGGTAAGTCTTCGGTAAGTTCGTGGTTAGTTGGAATTTTAAAGCACAAAATCATGGATTATTATCGTAAGTCTCAACGTGAAATGCCATTATTAACGGATGCTGATTTAGGGGAAGATTTAATGAGCCATCAATTCGATGCGCAGGGGAATTGGCAGGTAGATTTAGCGGATTGGTTAACACCTGAGGCATCTTTGGATAACGAAGAATTCTGGAAAGTTTATTATCAATGCCAATCACGCTTATCAGATACGATGGCAAGACTCTTTATGTTAAGAGTCGTTGATGGCGTTTCTACCGAAGATTGTTGTCAGATATTAGGTTTTAAAACCGATAATCAACTCTGGGTTGCCTTATCTCGAACACGGATGAAATTAAGGCAATGTTTAGAAACCCATTGGTTTAATCAGGAAGAAGATAGATGCTAAAGTGTAAACAAATTACTGAGCTAGCTTCTCAACAACTTGATGGCGAGCTTTCAAGTTGGCAGCGTGCAGAAATGAAGCTACATTTATGGATGTGTAAGACGTGTTAGCGTTATGTCAAACAATTGGGATTTATTCAAAAACTGGCGACAGGAATCGATAAGCAGAATGGTGATGTTTGTTTATCAAACCAAGCAAGGCAACGGATTCAAGAAAAGCTCAAACAAACTCAAAATGATGAAAAAAGTTAATATAAACCTCGGAGGTTTTTGAAACCTCCGAGGCCTGAATTTAACTATCTTTTTTATTTCTATTTAACTTACGCTTACTGTATTTAGGTAAATGCTGACGCTTTTTTTGTTGAAATTCACCTTCTTTACTACGCTCAACTTTAAACGGATTATTAGGTGATTTAAATTTAAGCCGTATCGGTGTACCTTTTAATTTTAATTTATCACGATAGAAATTAATTAAATAGCGTTTATAAGCATCTGGCAATGCATCGGTTTGTGAACCGTGAATAATAACAGTAGGTGGATTTCGCCCACCTTGATGTGCATATTTTAATTTTATACGATGATTTTGAACTAAAGGGGGTTGATGTGCGGTCGTAGCTTCTTTCAAAATCTCAGTTAATTTCGGCGTAGACATATTCATCATTGCCGCATCATATAACGTCGTTACCACATCGAATAATTTACCCACACCGCTACCATGCAAAGCAGAAATCGGGTGTTTTTCAGCAAAATCTAAAAAGGGTAATTTAGTTTCTAACTGTCGTTTAATGGTATCTTTTTGATCGCCGCTTAAACCATCCCATTTATTCAAACCGATGATTAATGCGCGTCCTGCCTCTAAAACCATCCCTAATAAATGACAATCTTGATCGGTAATACCTTCGCTAGCATCAATTAAATAAATAACGACGTTGGCCTTTTCAATAGATTGCAATGTCTTGATGACACTGAATTTTTCAATCGCTAAAGAAATTCTTGAGCGGCGACGCATTCCAGCAGTATCAATTAAGGTAAATTGCTTTTCATCACGTTCAAAAGGAATATAAATACTGTCGCGAGTTGTACCAGGTTCATCAAAAACAACGACACGTTCTTCACCGAGTACGCGATTTACTAGCGTTGATTTACCAACATTTGGACGACCAACAACGGCAATCCCAATACCGATTGTATTATCGTCCTCTAGCTCTTCGCTTTCTGGTAATAAGTTATCAATGTGTTCTAATAATTCCTGAACACCACGTCCGTGAGTCGCAGCAATGCCTACTGGCTCACCTAATGCGAGGGAGTGAAATTCTGCGGTCGCAATTTCAGCATTAATGCCATCAATTTTATTGGTGACAAGTACAACAGGTTTATTTAATTTGCGTAATTCACTGGCAATTTGTTGATCTGAGGCATTTAAGCCTTCTCGCGCATCGACAATAAAAAAAACAACATCAGATTCTTCTAAGGCAATTTGAACTTGTTTTTTGGCAAAATCATCAACACCTTCCGCATCGTCCATAATGCCGCCTGTATCGACGACAAGACAATCACGTTCTCCACGCTTAATGCGTCCATATTGACGGTCGCGAGTTAAACCAGGAAAGTCAGCAACGAGTGCTTCACGACTGCGGGTTAAATAATTAAATAAAGTCGATTTCCCGACATTAGG
>WTBX01000291.1 GCA_013138855.1 Methylococcaceae bacterium | reverse complement strand
GTCCAGCAGGGCGCGCAGCCAGTAGGCATCCGGCCGGCCCGCATGGAGCTCGATCCCCTGATCAAACAGCTCCCGGGCATTCTCGAGGGGTTTCGCACTGAAGCCCGTCACTGTCCGCGCCATCAACGAGACCAGGACCTCTTCTCCTTGTTGCAAGTTGGAAAGGAAGCTTAAAAAAGGTGTGGCTTTAACGGAATGTTCTGTGCAAACTACGGAAGGTGTGAAAGTTGCTGATGTGGCGTGGTGTTCTAAAGCATTTATTAAGGAATATGATTATGCAACGCCCTATATTCATGCGCCAGAAAATAGTATTGAGGTTGTTTCGCCGTCTAACTCAAAAGTAGAAATGCGTAATAAGGTGTCGTTGTATTTAGCTGCTGGAGCTATTGAAGCTTGGGTTGTCTGGGAAAATGGCGTGATTGATTATTATGATAATTCAGGCAAGTTAGAGCAGTCTTCTTATAATATTAGTGTGAAAATTCCTGTCGTTTAGTTTATGAAAATAAATAGGAAATTGATTTTTTCTATAAGCTAAAGAAAGCCATAATGGGTATAGATATGATAAACAGTTTAAATACACTTTATGAGTCTGATTTTTGTTTATGGGCAACGAAAAGTGCCGAGCTTATTAAAGCTGGAAAGTTTAATGAATTGGATATTGAGCATTTAATTGAGGAAGTAGAAAGCATGGGCGCGAGTGAAAAAAGAGCCTTGGAAAGTCGCTTAATTGAGCTAATGCAACATCTTCTGAAATGGGAGTTTCAACCAGAAAGACGAGGCAGTAGCTGGGAAATTTCAATCAATAAACAGCGCGTCGGAATTGAAAAGGTATTACAAGATAATCCAAGCTTAAAATATAACTTAGATGAGCGGATAATTGGGTGTTATAAATATGCGCGACGTTATGCGGCTATCGAAACGAAGCTACCCTTAAAAAAATTTCCAGAAGAATGTTTTTACACTTTAGAACAATTGGCAGATTTTGATTTTATGCCAAATGATTAAACACATAACCGCTCTTGAGTCTGAATTTTAAAATATAAATTAAATATGTCAAAATCAATTACATTTACAGTACAACCTAGTGAGTCTCTTAACGGTGAAGTGAGGGTTCCAGGTGATAAATCTATGTCTCACCGTTCGATTATGCTCGGCTCTTTGGCCGAAGGCGTAACCCATGTTAAAGGTTTTTTAAATGCCGAAGATGCGGTGTCAACCTTAAAAGCATTTCGTGCAATGGGCGTTGAAATTACTGACCCTGTTAATGGTGAAGTGACTATTCATGGTGTGGGTAAACATGGTTTGAAAGCTCCAAAAGAGCCGTTAGATTTAGGTAACTCTGGTACGTCAATGCGTCTTTTGAGTGGCTTGTTAGCAGGGCAAGATTTTGATTGTATTTTAACGGGTGATGAATCTTTATCTTCGCGTCCTATGCGTCGTGTTACCGAGCCTTTAGCGTTAATGGGAGCAAATATTGATACCCAAGAAAATGGCACCGCTCCCTTGCATATTCATGGCACTAAAAATTTAAAAGGCATTGATTACGTTTTACCAATGGCGAGTGCGCAAGTTAAATCGTGTGTATTGTTAGCGGGAATGTATGCCAATGGTGAAACGACTACGACAGAGCCTGCTCCGACTCGTGACCATACCGAAAGAATGTTAAATGGTTTTGGTTATCCTGTTCAGGTTGAGGGCAGTAAAGCTTCGATTAATAGCGATGGCAAATTAACCGCAGCGAATATTGATGTCCCTAGTGATATTTCTTCGGCAGCATTTTTTCTAGTGGGTGCTTCAATTGCTAAAGATTCTGATGTGACTTTGCAGCATGTCGGGATGAACCCAACTCGCACAGGAGTTATTGATATTTTGCGTCTAATGGGTGCGAATATTGAAGTCATGAATGAACGTGAAGTCGGTGGTGAACCTGTTGCTGATTTGCGCGTCACTAGTAGTCAACTAAAAGGTATTAATATTCCAGAAGAATTAGTACCGCTAGCGATTGATGAATTTCCCGTGTTATTTGTTGCCGCAGCGTGTGCAACAGGTCAAACCGTGTTAACAGGCGCGGAAGAGCTGCGGGTTAAAGAGTGTGACCGTATTCAAGTGATGGCAGATGGCTTGCAAACTTTAGGGGTTGATGCGCAAGTAACGGCAGACGGTATGATTATTAATCAAAGTCAAATTGGTGGCGGTGATGTGCATTCTCATCATGACCATAGAATTGCAATGGCATTTTCTATTGCAGGCTTAAGAGCTAATGCGCCAATTACGATTCAAGATTGTGCTAATGTGAATACCTCATTTCCAGAGTTTCGTGATTTAGCGACTTCTCTCGGCTTAAAATTGACGAGCGAATAATGAGTATTCCTGTATTAACCATAGATGGCCCTAGTGGTGCAGGTAAAGGCACGGTTAGCCGTGCCATTGCCAAACAATTAGGCTGGAATTATTTAGATAGCGGCTCGATTTATCGTTCTTTAGGCATTGCCTGTTTACAGTCGCAAACGGATTTGACGAATGCGCAAGCAGTTGTTGAGGTCGCGAAAGCGATGATATTGGAATTTGACTGTGGTGACGAACTAAAAGTTAAGCTCAATAATGTTGATATTACAGCGCAACTCGGTACGGAAGCTACAGGAAGCGCGGCCTCTGTTGTTGCTGCTATTTCTGACGTTAGAGCGGTGTTATTACAAAAACAAAAAGACTTTCAACAGCCGCAAGGATTAGTCGCTGATGGGCGTGATATGGGAACAGTGGTTTTTCCAAATGCAGAGCGCAAAGTTTATTTAACGGCGAGTGCCAAAGAAAGAGCAAAAAGACGTTATAAACAGTTGATTGAAAAAGGAATAGATGCTAACCTTGCACAAATAACAGATGAGATACAGGCGCGTGATAAACGTGATATGGAACGAGAAACCGCGCCATTAGCCCAAGCAGATAATGCACTGTATCTTGATTCATCTGACTTATCTATACCTCAAGTCATAGATGAAATTTTAGATTTTATCCGTTAAGGATTTTTTGGTAACCGTTTAAGTGCGGTTTTTATTAACTATTGAAAAAAGAGCTTGTTTGAGTCATAACAAGCATGGGAAAGAATACAATGAGCGAGAGCTTTGCTGAATTATTTGAAGAGAGTTTAGCCCAGACGGAAATGCGTCCAGGTGCAATGTTAACAGGTGTCGTTTTAGATATTGAAAACGAATTTGTTATCGTTAGCACGCAAGCAAAATCTGAGGGCGTAATTCCTAAATGGCAATTTTTAAATCCTGATGGCGACTTAGAAGTCGAAATCGGTGATGAAGTTGAAGTTGCCCTAGACTTATTTGAAGATGGCTTAGGCTCGACATTGCTTTCTCGTGATAAAGCGAAGAAAAACAAAGCTTGGGGCGAATTGGAAACAGCTTTCGAAAACGAAGAAACGATTACGGGTCGTATCAACGGTAAAGTTCGTGGTGGTTTTACGGTTGCAGTCGGCGCATTACGTGCGTTCTTACCGGATTCATTAGTTGACGTTCGTCCTATTCGTGACACTACTTTCTTAGAAGGTCGTGATCTTGAATTTAAAGTTATCAAAATTGACCAAAAACGCAACAACGTTGTGTTATCACGTCGTGCAGTAGTCGAAAAAGAATACAGCGCGGAACGTGAAGAGCTAATGAAAACACTGGAAGATGGTGCGATTGTTGCTGGTATCGTTAAAAACTTGACTGATTACGGTGCGTTCATCGACTTAGGTGGCATCGACGGTTTATTACATATCACTGATATGGCATGGCGCAGAGTTCGTCATCCTTCTGAGTGTGTTGAAATCGGTCAAGAAGTACAAGTTAAAGTCCTTAAATTTGACAAAGAAAAAACGCGTGTTTCATTAGGCATGAAACAAATGGGTGAAGATCCTTGGCAAAACATTGCGCGTCGTTATCCAGCGGGAACTCGCGTATTCGGTAAAGTTAACAACTTGACTGATTATGGTTGTTTCGTAGAAATTGAAGAAGGCGTTGAAGGTTTAGTTCACGTTTCTGAAATGGATTGGACTAACAAAAACGTCAACCCATCTAAAGTGGTTCAATTAGGTGACGAAGTTGAAGTGATGGTCTTAGAAATTGACGAAGAACGTCGTCGTATTTCTCTTGGTATGAAACAATGTAAAGTCAACCCTTGGGAAGAATTTGCAGCGACTCATAACAAAGGCGAAAAAATCAGCGGTAAAATCAAATCTATCACTGATTTCGGTATCTTCATCGGTCTTGAAGGTAGCATCGACGGCTTGGTTCACATGTCTGACATTTCTTGGAATGAAAATGACGAAGAAGCGATTCGTGGCTACAAAAAAGGTGACGAAGTTGAAACCGTCATTCTTGCCGTTGATCCAGAACGCGAACGTATTTCTTTAGGTGTTAAGCAATTAGAGCAAGACCCTTTCCAAAACTATATTGCTGCGAATGATAAAGGCACTTTAGTTAACGGTATTGTTAAAGAAGTTGATGCAAAAGGTGCGGTTATTACTTTAGGTGATAATATCGAAGGCTACTTACGCGCTTCTGAAATTCAACGCGATCGTGTTGAAGATGCCAGTACTTTATTAAAAGTCGGTGATGCAATCGAAGCGAAATTTGTGGGTGTTGATAAGAAGAATAAAACTATTTCTTTATCAATCAAAGCGAAGAGCCAAGAAGAAGAAAGCAACGCAATCAAAGATTATTCTAAGAAAGCTGCGGGTACACCTACATTAGGTGACATCTTCAAGCAAATGGAAAAATAAGCGAGCAATAATTGCTCCTTCTTAGAAGGAAATGCTTTTAAGCAGTAGATAGCGGGGGATTATCTCGCTATTTTCTGAGTCGTTATATATAGATCAGTAGTGGTATTTAAAGATGCGACTACTGATTTTATTTTTTCACAGGGTAAAAAGTGACAAAATCAGAATTAATTGAAGCACTTGCTAAGAAGCAACCAAGTTTAGCAATTAAAGATGTTGAACTCGTTGTTAAATGTATTCTTGAGCAAATGAGTCAGTCTTTATCAAGCGGTGATAGAATCGAGATTAGAGGCTTTGGTAGTTTTTCGCTACATTATCGTCCACCACGTATGGGTAGAAATCCAAAAACAGGTGGTTCGGTGGCGTTATCGTCCAAATACGTCCCTCATTTTAAACCAGGTAAAGAGTTGCGCGAGCGAGTTGATGTTTCGCGTGAAAGCTATCCTAATATTCAATAACACACCAACGCAAGATAACTAATGAAAAAAATAGCAGCTTTGTTTTTGTTTTTTATAATTTTTATACTTGCGTTAGTTTTTTCTGTTTCTAATTTTCAGGCGGTTGAAATTCATCTTTATTTCACCTCGGTTTCTCTACCGTTAGCTATCGCGCTAACGATAGAATTATTTGCAGGGATAGGGATTGGTTATGCGATTGCTTTTATGCAAATTGTTAAACTAAAGTCTCAATACGCAGAATTAAATAAAAAATATAAGAAAATTGAGCAGTGAGTATTTGCTGTTAACCTCTTTGATTTTATCAATACCCGCGTCCTTGCGAGTATTGCCAATCTATTTTAAAGTTCCCGTGTCGCATTAAAGCTAATCTCAGGCCAACGCTCTTCTGCTAGCTGTAAATTAACGCGCGTAGGGGCTAAATAAACTAAATATCCCCCCCCATCTTCACCTAGATTATCAAAGGCTTTCTTTTTAAATTCTTCTAATTTAGCAGGGTCTTCCGCGCTCACCCAACGTACTGTTGCCAGTGAAATGGTGTCATAAACACATTCAACATTGTATTCAGTTTTTAAGCGTGATGCAGTAACATCAAACTGCAACACCCCCACCGCCCCTAAAATTAAATGATTATTTCTTAACGGTTTAAAAAGCTGAGTCGCCCCTTCTTCGGTTAATTGAGTCAAGCCTTTTTGTAAGGCTTTTCCACGCAAAGGATCTTTTAAAATAACACGGCGAAATAATACGGGGGCAAAATAAGGAATGCCTCCAAATTTGAGCGTTTCACCTTGCGAGAAAGTATCGCCCACTTGAATCGTGCCGTGATTATGTAAACCGATAATATCGCCTGGGTAAGCTTCTTCGACGCTTTTACGGCTATCTGCCTGAAAGGTAATCGCATTGCCAACTTGAATATTTTTACCAAGGCGGACATGATTAATTTTCATGCCTTTATCAAATTTTCCTGAACATACGCGTAAAAAGGCGATACGGTCACGATGCGAAGGATCCATATTGGCTTGTATTTTAAATACGAAACCTGAAAATTTTTCTTCTGATGGGGCAACTTCGCGTTGTTCTGCCTTTCTAGGCATTGGTGACGGTGCGTATTCTGCAAAGGCATCTAGTAATTCTATAATCCCGAAATTATTAATGGCTGAACCAAAAAAGACAGGGGTTAAATCACCTGCTAAATAATCCTCTAAATTAAACTCATGGCTCGCGCCTTTAACGAGTTCAATATCATCACGCAATTCTTCGACTTGTAGTCCTAATAATTCATCTAATTGCGGATTATTTAAGCCTTTAATGACTTGTGCTTCTGCAATTTTGCCGCCATGCTGCGCACTGAATAAATGAATTTCATCTTTATAAAGATGATAAACCCCTTTAAAACGCTTACCCATACCAATTGGCCATGTCATCGGGGCGCAAGCAATATTTAACACGCTCTCAACTTCATCTAATAACTCAATTGGCTCGCGTCCTTCTCTATCTAGCTTATTGATGAAGGTTAAAATAGGCGTGGTTCTAAGGCGGCAAACTTCCATTAAATCAACGGTTCGTTGTTCTACCCCTTTAGCAACATCAATCACCATAAGCGCGGAATCAACGGCAGTCAGGGTTCTATAAGTATCTTCGGAGAAATCCGCGTGTCCTGGTGTATCGAGTAAATTTAAAATACAGTCTTTGTGTTCAAACTGCATTACCGAAGTGGTGACAGAAATTCCACGTTGCTTCTCCATCTCCATCCAGTCAGAGGTTGCATGACGTGCTGCTTTTCGTCCTTTTACCGAGCCTGCTAATTGAATAGCACCCCCGAATAAAAGCAATTTTTCGGTGATGGTTGTTTTACCTGCATCGGGATGCGATATGATAGCGAACGTTTTTCGCCGTTGCATTTCTGAGAGAAATTCTGACATGCTGATTTTAAACTAAAGGAATATTAAAAATACTTCCATTATACAATGTGCAGAGATCACATTGCTTAATATCTTCACCGCTGTTCATTTAGTGATCGCACTATGTTTTTCTTTTAATTCATGTAA
>WTBX01000236.1 GCA_013138855.1 Methylococcaceae bacterium | reverse complement strand
TGTTTACTGAATTAGGTAAGCATTGGGACGGTTTAGATTGCATCGTACATTCTGTCGCTTTCGCACCGCATGAAGCCTTAGATGGTGATTATGTAAATGCAACGACGCGTGAGAATTTTTCTGTCGCGCATGATATTAGCTCTTACAGTTTTACAGCCTTAGCAAAAGCAGGCCGTTCAATGATGGAAGGTCGCAATGGTTCATTATTAACACTAAGCTATTTAGGCGCGGAACGTGCGATTCCTAACTACAATGTCATGGGTGTTGCTAAAGCAAGTTTAGAAGCGAATGTGCGTTATATGGCAGTTGCTTTAGGGGCAGAAGGGATTCGCGTCAATGCAGTTTCAGCAGGGCCTATTAGAACATTAGCGGCAGCGGGAATTAATAACTTTAAATCTATGCTAAGTAAAGCGGCAGAGACTGCACCGTTAAAACGTAATGTATCTACCGATGAAGTGGGGAATGCCGCAGCGTTCTTATGTTCTGACCTTGCATCTGGTATTACAGGCGAAATCACTTATGTTGACTGTGGTTACAATATCGCAGGTATTGCAGCAAGCTAGATTAACAAGGAATGTACGAAAATTGGAGAGTTGGCTTCTAGCCAACTTTAGCCGTCTGGAAGACGACTCTCCAGTGTTTGCATATTAAATTTCTCAAATCATTTCGTGCAAAACAAACGTTAAATATTTTCGGAGTACAAAGCCTATTTTGTACTCCCATTAACCCTTATCAATTAACAATTATTCAGATGGCAACAAAAGAACTCTGCCTTTGCGGTTCGCAATTAACCTATCAAGACTGTTGTGGTTTATATCACCGTGGTGAAAAAACAGCCCCTACCGCAGAAAGCTTAATGCGTTCTCGCTTTACCGCTTATGCAATGCAAAACAGTGATTATTTAATCGCGACGTGGGATAGCACTAAATGCCCCGAATCAATCAACTTTGAAAAAGAAAACGCCCAATGGCAGCGACTGGAAATCGTCAACACTAAAAAAGGCGGTGTTAAAGATACAAAAGGTATCGTTGAATTTAAAGCCTATTTTTTAGCCGACGGTGAAGAATCGGTGATGAATGAAATCAGCCGCTTTAAAAAAGTAGCAGGACACTGGCTTTATTTAGATGGACTGGTTAAATCAGTAGGAAAAATAAATAACAGCAATAATCAGGGGAAAAATGCGCCATGTTCTTGTGGAAGCGGTAAAAAATTCAAGCGTTGTTGTGGAAAATAATTAACGCGCATTAAAAACAACAATCGTTTTACCATGCGCATTAATCATTTTTTTAATTTCCAATTCTTTTAATACTCGTCCAGCGACTTCTCTGGAACACCCTACAATACGGCTTAACTCCTGACGTGTGACTTGAATTTGCATTCCATCAGGATGCGTCATTGCACTAGGTTCTTTACATAAATCCAATAAGGTACGCGCAATACGTCCTTCGGTATCCATAAAAGCTAAATCGCGAAAATTACGGCTAGTCATTAACAAACGCGCTGATAATTGTTTCCCTACCATAAATAATAAATCATACGCATATTCTGACAAATCAGTTTTTAGCAATTGCTTTAAACGTGCATGACTTATTTCTGCTAACTGACAACGACAGCGTGTTTTTATATTAACTGACCTAAATTCAGTTTCATTAAAAATCCCGACCTCCCCAATAAATTCCCCCGCATTGAGGTAGGCATAAATTAATTCACGCCCATCTTCTTCATCTTCTGTTCCAACAGTGACCGAGCCATCCATAATAAAATACAATTTTTGATTATTTTCACCAATACGAATCAAAGTTGTTTTAGCAGGATACGTTTTAATATGGCAATGATGTAAAAAATTGTCTAGCGCCGGCTTGTAAACAGTATTTTGAACCGTTGTAATCATAAATATTATGCTCTATCAAAATTATTATTTAAACGTTATGATTAAAATCACAATAACGAATATTATAGTCTGATAAAGCTCACAAGTTTAATATTATTTTATTGAAGTCTCGTTTATAAAAAAGTTGCCGTCTTTCCTGTCACATAATAAACCGTAAGTCCTAGCCATTCTTTGACCGCCATCGTCAATAGACCTAGATTATGCGAAAAATTTAAATCAACTCTAAATAAATGCCCTTTTTGAGTACGGTGATCGACAGGGTAGGCAATCATATTCCAGTTTAATTTTTTTAAAACCCCCATTGCTCTAGGCATATGCCATGCGGTAGTGATTAACACCCAGTTTTCAGTCGCTTTTGGCTTGATTAAAGCATAAGAAAACACGCCATTTTCATAAGTGTTTCTTGCCTTAGTTTCAAAAGTAACTCGGCTGACATCCAAACCTTGCTCTTTGAATAATCGTCGTGCGACATCAGCTTCTTTATATTGTTGATCAATTAATTTTCCACTACCGCCTGTAAAAACCAGTTTTGCACAAGGATAACGCCTCGCTAAATATAAAAAGGCTAAATCACGCTCCGCACCTTTATTCATCTCTACTTGATTCCATAATGCAGATTCTTTTGCATTCTCACCACCGCTTAAAACGACAATACCATCAACCTTTTCAGGAAGCTGAGGGTTAGTCATAAAACGGCTTTCCAAAGGATAGAGTAACCATTCACCTATAGGTATAAAAGCGATGAGTAACATCACTATGGCAATAAAGCTTTGTAAAATAAGAGCCGCTTTATAGGCTTTAAAATAAAGTAAAATAAGGCTGATGCAAACCAGTAAAACCAGTAAATTATCAGGCGCAATTGCAAACCAAATTAATTTAGAGAGCCAGAAAAAAAAGCTTCCCATTAACTTTGCACTTTTAATTTATTTTTTTTATTAATTTTTCTATCCTGAGATTGCCAGCTAACTTTAAAACTAAAACTATGTTTATTATCATCTTGTGTCGCGGAGACTTTTAGTTGCAGCAAGCCTTTTGGATTTAAGACTATTTCATCTTCATCATCGCTAAAGACTAACTTTCCATTTTCAAGACCTTCATTAATCGCGCTTAAAATTTGAGTGATAGATTGTGTGTCCTGCAATGAATCATGCCGAAAACTTTTTTTAAGTTGCTTCATAGTTATTTAATTAAATGCTTTGGGTCAAAAACTTTAATATAAGGATAATCGGTACTAATGCCTAAAATTATTTTCTTAGGACTGAAAATCGTCACCGCTGCCCCGTGTCCACCGAGGCTTTCTTTATTTCTGGTATGCAAATCTACCGAAGCATCACATTCAAAATTAACAATGCCTTTACGCAGCATAATTCTTTGTCCATAACGCATATTTTTATGGCCATGAACCAATGCGTAAATCCCCTTATCATTAATCATTTTCACACCATGTTTACTCAAAGGCATATCTATTTCTCGATACTTAGTGCGAATAGTATTGGCTAAAGGGCCATAATAAAATTCAAACAACTCTTCATTAATATTGTGTTTAAATTGACGATTGAGATGTTTAAGTCCTTTCTTATTAATCATGCTAGCGATACGGTCATCTAAGCCCGCATGAACGAATAAAAACGAGCCTTTTTTAAGCATTAAACTCATTTTTTTAAAATACCAATAAAATTCGCCCTTAGGATGTAAAAATAACTGTTGCCACTTTAGAGTTGCCGCATACACTGTTCGTAGACATAAACCTTCTTTTTTGCAGTCATGTTCAAATTGACTGATTTTTTCGCGCAAGCGTTTTATTTCCTTATTGATAGTTTTTTCTGGCATCATCCAAATAGCAGCGATGGGAAACTCATCAAACCAACTGTCAGAAGGGTATAAACGTCGTCTGCACTCAGCTTCATCTGGAATACCTTTTAAAGCATTTTTTCCCTGTAAATATTCTTGTTGAATTTCTTTTAACAAAGGCACAACTTTACTGCCCATACGAATAAAAAAATGTTCACTTTTAGGGTCTTTATTCAAATCTACCGCCCGCATTCCTAACTTGGTTCTGATGTCGTGATTGCCCGCCAAAATATTAACTTTTGCACCACTGTCGATTAATAAACGAATACTACGCAACAAACGCAGGTTACTTGCGCCTTTATCAAAACAATCGCCTCCGATAATAAAACGCGCTTTACGACCAATTTGGGTCAATTTAAATTTTTTATCCGCTTTACCTGTTTTTTTAATGCCGCCAGAGGCCACTAAAGATGCCCAGAAAGCATCACTGTCCGCATGTAAATCCGAAAAGAAAAAAATAGGCTGTTTCGGCCAAGACCATGTATTTTTTTGGAGTAGATAGCTTAATTCTTCAGATAATAAGCTGTCATCATTATCTTTGTCGGTAGAATGAAAACGTCCTAACTGCCAGCTTTGTGCTTGCTGTGGCAATTGTGCGATGACCCATTTTTCCCCTTTATAAGCAGGGAGTTTTGTTTGTATGTTCATAATGTTTTCTGCTTTAGTAAGAAGTAAACAACCTTCAAGGTGTTTGGTATCAGCTTTATTTATTCTCTATCTAAAATTTATCACTAAGATTTTTATCCAAATGATAATATGAAGAAAAGTAGATAAAATTAATTTATTGCCTATGATATTACAAAAATTCAGCTTTTTAGCTTTAGGTCGATGATTTTTTTTGTTAGGGATGATAAAATTCCCTAAATAATTTATTAGGTGTCTTTAATACCAATGTCGATAAACTCGCAGCTTCATCTTGCCTCTAAATCCACTTTAGAGTTTAAAAGTAGTTCATTTAATGTCCCTGCGCTTATTTTAAGTAGCAATAAAATTACTGACATTAAAAAAGAACTGCAAGAAAAAATAAGCCAAGCACCTGATTTTTTTAAATATTCGCCTTTGGTAATTGATTTGAATCAATTATCCGAACAGCAAATTAACATTGATATTCGCACTTTAATTCAAATGCTACGCGATTTAAAATTTTTCCCTATCGGTATACAGGGCGGAAGTGATAAGCAACATAAAATTGCACTCGATGCAGGTGTTTCCATCCTCTCTATACGGCTGCTTCAAGAATTAAAGCAAGAACCAGAAGTTATTGAAGATTCAGTAGAGACAGATAAAAACCCTGACGTAGATGAGTCGCTAACACCTGTAATAATTACAGAAGTTGTACACATTGAAAATAAAATAATTTCCCAACCTGTGCGTTCAGGGCAGCGACTTTATTCCAAAGGTGATTTAATTATTTTAGCGCAAGTGAGTGCAGGGGCAGAAGTGCTTGCTGAAGGCAATATTCATGTTTACGCCTCATTACGCGGTAGAGCCTTAGCAGGCGTGCAAGGCGATACTAACAGTCGTATTTTTTGTTCAGATTTACAAGCAGAACTTATCTCTATTGCTGGCAATTACCGTATCAAGGAAGATTTAGAGGCTGATATGGGTAAAAAATCAGTACAAATTTTTTTACAAGAGCAATCTTTAATCATTAAAGAACTATAACCCCCTTTCAGAGGATAAAACATTGGCTAGAATCATCGTCGTTACATCAGGAAAAGGTGGCGTAGGAAAAACAACAACCAGCTCAGCCGTCGCTATGGGACTTGCCAAAAAAGGACATAAAACGGCAGTGATTGATTTTGACGTAGGTTTACGTAATCTTGATTTAATCATGGGTTGCGAGCGACGCGTTGTCTATGATTTTGTCAATGTCATTAATGGCGAAGCCACGTTAAATCAGGCATTAATTAAAGATAAGCGTTGTAATAATCTTTATATATTACCTGCTTCGCAAACACGCGATAAAGATGCCTTAACACAAGAAGGGGTTGGTAAAGTTCTGGATGAACTTTCTAAAGGTTTTAAATATATTATTTGTGACTCGCCTGCGGGAATTGAACGTGGTGCAAATCTTGCTATGTATTTTGCTGATGACGCTTTTGTGGTCACAAACCCCGAAGTTTCATCGGTAAGAGATTCGGATAGAATGTTAGGTATTTTGTCGAGTAAATCACGTAGAGCTGAGGAAGGTAAAGAACCGATAAAAGAGTACTTATTATTATCGCGCTATTCACCTGAGCGAGTAAAGTTGGGTGAAATGTTAAGTGTAGACGATGTGCAAGATATATTATCATTACATTTATTAGGCGTAATTCCTGAATCAAAATCAGTGTTAAATGCCTCTAACTCAGGCACGCCAGTCATACTTGATGAAAAAAGCGATGCAGGGCAAGCTTATGCTGATATTGTTGCCCGCTATTTAGGTGAAGATAAGCCTCATCGCTTTATTGAGGATAAGAAGGGGCTTTTTGGTAAGCTTTTCAGGAGTAGATAATGAGCTTATTAGACTATTTTAAATCGTCTAAGCCTACATCTGCCTCCATTGCCAAAGAACGGTTACAAATTTTGGTGGCACATGAAAGGGCTTCGCTTAATCAACCCTCTTATCTTCCAAAATTAAAACAGGAATTACTTCAGGTAATTCAAAAATATTTTGAGGTTAACGAGAACTCTATTTCTGTGAATATGGAACAGGATGACGAAAGAGAAACGCTTGAACTCAATATAATATTACCTGATGAAGAAACGTCTAAAAAATCTATTTCAACCACAAACAAGGGTAAATAAACATGTCAGAATCAATTGGTAAAGCAGCAGGTCAAATATGGACGTTTTTGGAAGCAAATGGTCCCTCTAGTCCCTCTAAAATTGCTAAAGAAGTTGAAGCCTCTAAAACAGACCTTCAACGTGCAATCGGCTGGCTTGCTAAAGAAGAAAAAATTGAAATTGAAGTTAACGGTCGTGTAGAAACATTGTCGTTAAAATAAAAATCATTTGTGTCTATGAAAGAACCTTATAAGGTGTTAGCCTTATGAGGTTTTTTTATGCGTCCAGTATAGCCACATCAGTTGTAAGTATTCACCTCCCCCTTTGGAAAAGGGGGATTGAGGAAATCTCCCCTAACCCCTCTTTTTTTAAGAGGGGGACTGAACACTTACCATCAGTTGTGTTTATATTAAAGCTAAATAACGCAGATAAAAAAAGACCTACGAGGTTTTAAAAACCTCGCAGGTCTATATACGAATAATACTGAGTTGTTTGATTAGAAACTAACGCCTGCACCTAACCAAAAATTTTGTGTATCAAAACGACCATTATCGCCATCAAAATAAGCATATTTAGCAATGACTGAATAATGTTTAGCAAATTTCTTTACCGCTAATAAGTCCCATTCCTTACCGTAATCCATACCACCAGTATCATCACTAAAGTCATGATAAACACCTAACAGTTTAACGCCCATAACCTTAGTGCCTAATGAGGCATAAACATCACGCAAACCATTTGCAGGTGTTCCTAAAAATTGGTCAGACCAACCATTAAACGCATGACCTGTTGCCAAAGGCGTATCAAAAGTTTGCAATGCACCTTTACCATCTAACTGCTCAAAGCCAATTTTCGCTGTTACATTAAACGCAGAAACACCGCCCATTACGTGATAATAATCAGCTTCATACTGTGTTGGGTTATCACCATAATCTTTTTGATAAGCATATTCTGCTCTATAAAGAGCTTTTACATCATCGGTAATTTTTCTTTTACCGTTAAAGCTAACGCCATAGGTTTGATTTGATGCCCCTTGATTATAAGGTGCGCCAGCAGGTGAATTTATATCCATCCAATAACCATAACCTGTTAACGTACCGATACCTTCAAAGTTATAGCCTACATTTAAAAACGGTGTTTGCATTGAATCAACCGTTGATAAGATAGTTTGAGCTTTTAGAATGTAACCAGCTTTAATTGTGGTATTAAGCAATGATTTATTGGTAATTAACACAGAGTCAAAGGTTTGCTCCATTTGTCGCCAACCCACATTACCGATAAAACGCGAATTATCTAAAATAAGACGCTGTCTACCAACTTTAACTTCGGTATCAGGAATACCTTTATAGCTTAACCACAATTGGTTTAACTCATGTTCTTGAGGGTCAACAATCGTTTCAAATGTTCCTTTACCATTACGTAAACTATTATAAGTATTCGCCCCAAAATCCTGATTACCTTCATACTCGGCATAAGCCTGTAAGCCATGAAATTTTGGCGTTAAATAACCAATTCGTAAACGTACGGTTGAGGCGTTACCAACTTTTTTATTAAGAGCTTTAGAATCATCATTCTCATAACGATAACGCAAATCAAATTTAATTTGCCCATATTTTGCGTCTTTCTGACCAAATTTCAGCGCGTTTTCAATAGATTCCGTAACAGGATCAGCCGTAACTGATTGTGACACTAAAATAGATAAAACCGCAGCAGATAAAGCCGATAACTTTAACGCTTTGCGTTTATAAGAAGTCATATTCAACACCGTAAATAAAAGGAAAATGTAATAAATTATTAATACCCTTAAGTATAAAGGCTATTTGTAAATTTGCAACAAAAAACACAAAACCGCAACATTTCTATCCAATTGATTTTTAAAGATATTTTATAAATCTTACGAAATTTATATTTTAATTAATATATTTAGAAAAAAGTAGCCCAACCTTAACCGCTCACATTTCAGTAAAGTTTAGGGTAAGCGATTAAGGTTCGCAGAAGTTTTACAGGCGACTTGATATCCGAAATCATTTATTTGAGTAATTAGGCACTTATCATGCCAGTCAAATAACATAGTTTAATTTATTAACTATTGAATAGGCACTCAATTAAAACAAGGCTTTATAAAAAGAGAAAAAATAAACAACCTGAACTCATCATAAAATAAGTTACGGATAATTTTATTTTTTCCAATAAAGCCAAAGGTCGCCAAGACTTTAAAAACTCCTGCTTATAATGTTTACCCAACACACAAAAATAGCGATAAATACGTGGCAACAAGAACCATAAGCGAGCAAATCCGCAAAAGGCTAAAAAAAAGAACAGATAAAAAACAATGAGTTCACTGATGTGGTGTCTAACTCCAAACAAATTACGAACCAAAACTTCAAGATAATATTCTGTCATTTCAAAGGCAGAATAAACAAGATAGCTTAATAAATTCAGCCAAATATTATAGCTAAGAATAATGATAAACAAGGCGGCAAGTTTTTGATTTACGGTTAATGTCATCAATGGACTTTCGATAAAAAATCCGCGTATTCTCTCGTTAATTTCCATTTAATATCCAGTCATAATGTTAACAACTAAAATATCAAGCAACTTTTAGACCATTTAACAACTCACGCTATTAAGCTACGTCAACCGTAACGGTTGTAAAGCTCATAACAATGTACTTTTTTCAATTCATAAAAGGGGAGATAGCGTTATAATTAAAATACTTTTTTGTGAATGATAATGTGAGGGTGGGCGTTGATGAAACAAGTTGCATCATTAAAATATGGGGTTATGTTTAAAAAGGCGTTTTCTAAGCCTGAAATTTTTACGGCTTTTGTTCAGGATGTTTTAGGGATTACGTTTGAAACAGATCATGTGGAAACTGAAAAGTCGTTTAATCCTATTGTAGGTAGAGTTAATTCGCATTTTGATTTGTTTGCAGAGGATGTTAAGAATCGAGTGATTGTTGATATTCAGCATGAACGCCATGAAGATCATTATGATCGCTTTTTGCATTATCACTGTGTTGCTTTATTAGAACAAATTGCCAGTGCTAAAAATTATCGTCCTGAGTTACAAGTTTTTACGATTGTGGTTTTAACGTCGGGAGATAAACATAAAAAAGATGTGGCAACGATTGAGTTTGACCCGAAAGATTTACAAGGCAATGCTTTAGGTGAGATTCGACATAAAGTTATTTATTTGTGTCCTAAATATGTCAATAAAAATACGCCAGTAGCTTATAGGGAATGGCTGGAGGCGATTGATGATACTTTGGACGAAGAGGTAGATGAAAGTCATTATCATAATGCGATTATTCAACAAGTTTTTGACAGTATTGAGAAGGACGATATAACCCCTGATGAGCGAGCCGTAATGTTTGATGAATATAACGATCAGCAGCTTAGAAAAAAGGAATTGAAAGAAGCTAATGAAAAAATGGAACAGCTTAAAGAAAAAATGAAGGAAATAGAAAAGGATAAGGAAAGAATAGAAAAGGATAAGGAAAGAATAGAAAGAGATAAGGAAAGAATAGAAAGAGATAAGGACAAAATGGAAAGAGATAAGGACAAAATGGAAAAGGACAGGGATAAGATAGAGAAGGATAAGGAAAGCATGGAGAAGTCTTATTTTTTAGAAAAACAAATGATGGTTAAAAGCATGTTAGCAAATGGCTTGACCGTTGAAATGATTGCAGAGATAACGGCTTTAACCGTTGAAGAAATTAATTTAATTCAAAAGTAAGAGCCTGATGAAACAAGTTGCATCGTTAAAATATGGGGTTATGTGGCTATCAATTTAAGGCGGGACAGCATAAATATCAGACACCCAAAGAGAGCCAGACATTTTTATAATCTCCGTAAACCTACAAAGGTGTCTGATATTTTTCAAATGTCTGATACCACTATTTTTTGTCCCCTTTTAAGTTGGTACTCAAACTAATGACCTCTAAAATCCTTGTGGTTGATGATGAACCCTCCATTGCTGACAATATTATCTATGCCTTAATCTCCGAAGGTTTTGAAGCCAAAGGCTGTGCATCAGGCGAAGAGGCGACTTTAGCTTTAAAAATGTCTATATTCGACTTAATCATTTTAGATATTGGCTTACCCGATATTAGTGGTTTTGAACTCGCCAGACAAATTCGCAATAACTCATCCGTCCCCATTATTTTTGTCACCGCACGGTCTGATGAAATTGATAGAGTGGTCGGTTTAGAAATAGGTGCAGATGATTATGTGGTTAAACCGTTTAGTTTAAGAGAACTTTGCGCTCGTGTTAAGGCCGTCTTAAGACGTACAGGCTTAAAGACAGAAAATGAAGCCGCGCACGGCAATAGTTTATTTAATGTTAATGAAGAGCGAATGCAGATTATCTATCGCAATCAAATTTTGAGTTTATCGAAAATCGAATATCGTTTACTCAAATTATTAATTGATTCGCCAGAGCGAGTTTATTCGCGTGAGCAGTTAATGGATTACGCGTGGGAACAACATGCGGGTATCAGCTTGCAACGTACCGTCGATACGCATATTAAAACCATCCGCCAAAAACTTAAAGCCATTTATCCTAATGAAGATCCGATTATCACTCATAGGGGAATTGGCTATTCTTTGCGATGTGAACTGTGAGTATTCGCAGACGCATGTTTTTAGGCATCGCCTTATTATTTGGCTTGGGCTTTTATTTTCTAATCACCACCGTACTGGATGATATGGAATTGCGCTATCGAGAATCTACCGAAGAACCTTTAGTCGATACCGCTAGAGTGTTAGCCTCTTTCGCGGTTAATTCTATAAAAAATAATGAATTTGATATTGCCTTGTTTCGCAATAGTTTCAAAACCGTTCATGCTCAAAGTTTTAAAGCGCAGGTTTTCGGCTTAACTAAAACCAATGTGGACTTGCATATCTATATTACCGACCACGCTGGAATTGTGTTATTTGATTCTAATAACGGTCTGCATGAAGGTGACGATTATTCACAATGGCGTGATGTTTATAGAACCTTGCGCGGTGAATATGGGGCGCGTACTTCCGTGAATATCAATGATTCAGAAAATAAAATCATGTATATCGCTTCACCAATTATTAAAAACGGTGAATTAATTGGCGTGTTATCGGTAGGTAAACCGACCGTTAATGTGAATCAATTTACTAAAACTACGCAAAAGAAACTCATCGAAGTGGGCTTTGCCTTTTGTTTAATCTTAATCGCAATTGGTTTGTTGCTGAGTTTATGGGTTACACGACCGATTCATTTATTGATTAATTATGCTCGAACGGTGAGTGCAGGAAAACGCGTTAAACGTCCGAAATTAGGTTCAGGAGAAATGGCAGAATTAGGACAAGCTTTTGAAGACATGCGCGATACTTTAGAAGGACGGCGTTATGTTGAAAATTATGTACAGACGTTGACGCATGAAATTAAAAGCCCCTTATTTGCGATTCAAGGTGCGGCTGAATTATTAGCAGGTGAACTTACCCGCGATAAACGACAGGATTTTATTAATAATATTCGCGTGGAATCTGACCGCATCAGTCGAATCGTAGAACAACTATTATTGCTGTCTTCTTTGGAATCAAGAAAACATATTGAAAACATTACAGCCATAGATATTGATGAAATACTAGCTGAGGCAATTGAAAGCTTGAAACATATAATACACGCTAAAAAACTGCGTATTGATTTAAAGGGTGAACGAAAATGTAATGCTTATGGCGAAGCTTTTTTGATTCGTCAGGTGTTAGCGAATTTATTGCAAAATGCGATTGAATTTAGTCCTTTAAAAGGAGAAATTATAATTACAGTTAAGCAATATGATTCAAAAATTACGGTTGAGATACAAGATCAAGGCGGTGGTATTCCTGATTATGCAAAAGAACGTATTTTTGAGCGTTTTTATTCCTTAAAACGTCCTGATACGGGTAAAAAAAGTTCAGGTTTAGGACTGAGTTTAGCGCGAGAAATTATGTTATTACATGAGGGAACTCTTTCGGTAAGTTCAACAGAACAGCAAGGAACGGTGGCGCAAATTAGTCTGTTTATTAAAACAAATAAGGAGCATTAGTTAGGTGGGTAATGATGGATTATTGAATGAAACTTTTGTTGATTTATTACGTCACGGAGAAGTACAAGGTGGCTCTTATTACCGTGGTGTTACCGATGATGCCTTAACGAAACGCGGTTGGGAACAAATGCAGCAGCGGGTTAATGGCTTTGATGATTGGGAATTAATTATTAGCTCACCTTTGCAACGCTGTCTTAATTTTGCAACTGAGTTAAGCCAGCAGCGTCAACTTCCCTTAATGATAGACGCAGGTTTTCAAGAAATTAATTTTGGAGATTGGGAAGGTAAAATGGCAGCAGAAATTGAAGCCGAAAGTTTAATGCGTTTTTATCAAGACCCTATCAATAATCCACCGCCTAATGGTGAAGCTATGCAAGCCTTTCAACAGCGTATTCAACAAAGTTGGCAGAAGATATTAGACTTGCATCAAGGAAAACGGATTTTAGTGATTACTCATGCGGGGGTGATTCGATATTTATTTTCTTTATTATTAAAAATCCCAACAGAAAATAGTTTTGCCGTTCAAATAAGTCATGCGAGTTTGACGCGCTTTCAATGTTTTCATGCGGAACCAAACTTTATTCAGTTAAATTTTCATCACAATCATTTTTAAAGTAAATCTTCTAGCTGTTGTAAATTTGCCTCTGCTTTTGGAAAGTATGTAGGAGATTCACTAATAGCCTGTCTTAAATATTTATCGGCTATCTCATATTCTCCATCTAGCATACATAAATACCCCACACTGTTATAGCTTTCGTGTGGTTTCATTACCCGATTGAACAAATTTACAGCCGTTGAATATTGCTTATTTTTTATTTCAATTAAGGCAAGATTATAAATAGCACGTTGATAGTTGTTATCGAAACTTAAAGCCTGATTAAAATAATTTCTAGCTTTGCTGTAATCCGCTTTCAAGTAATAAGAATATCCCATATTATTCAATAACATAGAGTTACTTGAATTCTGAGTCAAAGCGGCTTGATAATGTTCAATGGCTTTATCATATTGCTTATTTAAATCAGCTATAACTCCTAAACCATTATGAGCTTTCCAATACGATTCATTCTGCTCAACCACTTTAGTTAAATACGTTTTCGCCTCTGTTTTTAGACGGTTTTTTAAATAATTAAGTCCTAACTGTTCATTTGCCCGTAAATTATTATTATCAATCTTTAAAATATCTTGATAAATTCTAAGTGCTTTATCACCATCACCATTCTGCTGGTGAATCATGGCAATATTTTCTAAAGCATGAATGCTTTTATTATTAAACTGTAAAGCTTTAACATAATAAAATAATGCACGACTCTTTTTACCTTGGCTTTTTTCCCATTCCGCCTTTTTAAAGGCTATTTCTATATCGGTAACATCAGGGTCTAACATATTCAACAATGCGTTAGGATTATCATCTATATAAGAATCTGCTGATGGAGAGCTATATTGTGTAACAGGAGTAGCGGAAACCTCTTTTACTCTTGCTAATGTTCCTTTTTGACTAGCTGATGTGTGTTTTTTCCCTATAGGCGCACAAGCTGATAATAATATTAAACTGCTACAGAAAAGATAAAAAGATGGGCGTGATAAATTCATGATGATAAACAAAGATCAATACGAAAACAGGAATAGCTATTAGTTTATAGCTAAATAGGAGTGAAAAAACATGTTTTTTTTCACGGCTTATAAAAGATGTTCAAATATCCATTTTGTTTCTTTTGGTTCTGACAAAAAAATCTCATAACTACCCGCTATTGGAATAGAGCTGTCAAATCCTAGCCCACGTACTGGAATAGAGTTATTAACCTCCAATCCATGCGGCTTCAACTCAATATTCACACCAACACGATACATCCACTTTTCACGATCAAACAAAACTTTAAGTTTAAGCTTTTTATCTGAATAATTTTTATTTTTTGACACTAATACGACTGATGTTTCTTCACCGTAATTTAATACATAGTCAGAAGTCGCTAATATCTCATGATTGCTTTTGTCGATAACCGTTATTTTTAGAGGATAGTTTTTTCTAGGGAAATTAAGTTCACCCCCTTTTTTTTCAGTTAATAAAGATTGTAAAAACAAATCAGTCAAAAAGTTTGGGGCGATATTTTTCTGCCATGCTTCAACATCTTTAATAGATAAAGCAGCTACGATACGTTTTAAAAACTTATCGTTACGATAATGACTAAACCCTAGAATACTTTTATACGAGGCTTTTATTGGACGAGAAGATGAAAGACTCATGCGTGCGCCCCAATACGCTTTATCATGCAATAACAGTGTTAATAAAGGTGAAAACTTACGCAAGTATTTTTTTTGTTTAACGTTAAGTAATAAGCTACGAATAACCTTTAAATCTTTGTATTTAAAGTAACCATGCCTGCCTTTTTTAAAAATTGGTGATTTTGAATAACTGGTCGTTAAATTTTTTATTAAAAATTCAAGATTGGCGATAATAACTTCCTCTGGACAGTTTTTTACCGCTTTTAATTTACCTAAGTCATGTAAATAAGCTTTTTTTGCTTTAACCAGATTAAAAAAACTTTGATACCAATCCTTTGTTGCATAGAAAGAAAAACCATGATGATTTGGTTTAAAATGCCACAAGTTTTTTTTCTCAATCAGCATTTTGGCTAATTCAGGTTTATCTTCTAACCACCCAAAAGCATGATTAAACCTCCATTCAGCCTGCCGTCTTACTTCCCAATTAAAATCATCAAGTCCCTGTTTAATCAGTGGCAGCAGATTTCGTGACTCAATTACTCCTGAAAACCGAAGTATTTTGGCTCGCATTTTCGCATCGGCATAATAATAACGTCTATAAATGACTGGGGTAATAGGGTCTTTTGCAGCCAATATATAAGGATAAAGCTTTGCAGCACCAGAAAAATAAGGTCCTATCTGACCAAGCCAAAATGAT
>WTBX01000371.1 GCA_013138855.1 Methylococcaceae bacterium | reverse complement strand
TACTCCTGCAAAATGTCCTTTTCGGCTTGCGCCACAATGTAAGTCGGAAACACCTGAAACAGTAATGATAGTTTTAGCATTAGGATAATAAATTTCTTTTACAGGTGGTAAAAATAAAACATCGACCTTGTGAGCCGCTAATGCTTCTGAGTCTTGCTGTTCTGTGCGTGGATAAGATTCAAAATCTTCACCTTCACCAAATTGGGTTGGATTTACAAAGATACTCACAACGACTTTATCCGCGTTTTGTTTTGCAGCTTTTACCAGTTCTAAATGACCTGCGTGTAAATTTCCCATTGTAGGGACAAAAGCAGTCGTTAAGCCTTGTTGTTTCCAGTTTTTAATGGTTGATTGAAGTTCTTGAATTGAATTAATGGATTTCATTTAGCAGAAATATAAAATGTTAATTATAAAGTTTGATGACAATGATGACATACAGTTGCAGCGGGTCTAATGAGTTCTTTGCAATGTCTACATACTTGGGCAATATCTTTGTGTGTTTTATTTGTTTTAGAGTTAATAGCCCATATTAAAATAATTAGCCAGCTTATGGGGTTAAATCCTAAAAGTAAATTACAGATTACAACAGATTTGAGGTTATATTTATTACCGAAAAGAATAATTAGAGAGGGCAAGAAAAAAATTAACACGAATAGAATGACAATAGTCACATCTTTTTTTTGAAGCAAAGAGATGATAAGTTCAGTTAATTCTTTATTTGAATCCAGAATATTTATTATCAAATTGGACATAGCTTAATCTCTCCACCATAATGGTTAAATAATCGTAACTACTCACGCGGAGTCGCGACTTTTAGTCGCGCACGAAGTTTTATCTATGTATTTTAAAGCGAGCTTATTTGAATTTGTCTAATTTATAGATTTTGACGATGTTTTTAGGTCTCGTGCGCGACTAAAAGTCGCGTCTCCATGTACGCTGAGTAGTTACAAATAATCATTACTAACGGCTAGTTATTATCCATTATATTTACCAAATAGTGTAATTACTCAGGCGGATCTGCAACTTTTAGTTCTTGTATCTACTTTAAAATCCCAGCCTAAACGCTTTATTCGACACTATCTAATAACATTTTTTGCCATAACTTTTCAGGTAGCTTTACTTGCTGTCCTTGGTAATATAATTGTTTTAAGGAAAATGTACCTTCTAGTGTTTTTTGAGCGATATGGTTGGGGCTAATCGCATAACGCCCTAAAGTTTTTTCTGTTAGCCATGTGGTTTGTGTGTAACTCATATAAATTAATTCTGAACAAACAATGCGCTCGCTGGTTTCCACATCAAAATTAAAATCGTAGGCTTTGCCTAATTGCGCGACTGCATTCAAAATTACCGTACGTTTTGCTTTATCTGTTAGTGTAACTTTTCGTAAAACCGCTAAATCATCAATATTTAAAAATTCACTCAGCGGACTTAAATGGACACCTGAACGTACCGCTTCGATAATTTGCTTGCCTGCTCTAATATCAGCATGATGCGGTCGTAATAAAGCATCATTCCAAAGGCCTAAAGCAGTTAATTCCTTCTCACTGCCGACCCAAATAGCAGCATGACCCCAATAACCAGGTATTAAACTATCGGTCAGTCGAAACGGTGTTTTTTCCAACAGAATATCGCCTGCCTTTAACCCTTGCTGAATACTGCGCTGCTGTGTGGTTTGCTCAAACAATAAGCCTTTTCGTGTCGCCACTAATCCTGCTAAATTGCCAAAAAACTGACTCATGGTGTGAGTACTTTCGTCTCCCACCCAATTAAATAAATCGCCTGTAGTGCTTAGATAAAGTCTTAATTTACCCGCTAATAAATCAAACAAGGTTTGTTTTTGTAAATAATGATAATGAGGACTTTGTTCAATAAGTTGTTTTAGAAAAATAATATCTTCGTTTTTTTCGGAGAATTGCGCGATATTCTTTTGATAAAACTTGATGGCTTTTTTCATTACTCGATAGTTATGTAATGAATAGTAGCTTAGACCTGCGCGTAATAATTCCTGACTCTCTAAAATATAAGCAGAATCGGCTGAATTAGCGATATGCCGTAAATGGGTGTGTTGTTGAAATTGATGTACTACAAAAAGATAATTATCAAAGGCGGTTAAAGCAGCGGAAAGCGATAGCATAATGCCTTGTAAACGTGCGGGCATCGCGATACTGTTATCTTTTAACCAAGGCTCATACTGTTCGGCAATGCCAATCAAGGTTTCTCGAAGCTGTTGATGACGTTTAGAAGCGATTTTTAACATTTGCAAAGAATCGGCATCAAGATGACCTTGTTCTTTCAATTGTTGATTTAATTGTGCAAAAAAAATTGTGCTTAATTCACGTTCACTGAGTGAAAACTCCACTAAAGAATAGTAACTAGGTAAGGTGTCATGGAAAAACTTGAGAGGATCAGTCGTTGTTTCCATGCCATGCTGTAAAGTGTTGCTACAGCTCACATTGAATAATAACAGTATGATTAAAATAATTTTAAACATTATTTATCCCCTTACATTTTAAAATCTATAACTGATATTACGCGTGAGTTAATAAATGTCTATGAAAATTTATTTTGAGATTAGGAATGTGTATGAAATAACTTGAGCAACTTTATTTAAAATAAATGAGCGGCTTTAGACCTCCTAGGTCTTTAAGACCTAGGAGGTCTGCTCCTCATCAAATTTTAAATCATGAAAGATAAGTTGACTGACTTATTTCATGCACGTTTCCTAGTCATTTAGGGAGGATTAAGAAAGAATGTAAATCTTAAGTTTGTTTAGAAATTTGCTTAGGAGAGGTTCCAAAATATTTTATAAATGCTGCACTAAAATTGCTGGCATGAGCATATCCTACAAAATCTGCGACAATCCCTACCTGAGAACCTGTGGATTCTAATAATTGATAAGCTTTATTCATTCGATACTCTAATAACAAACCATACGGCGTATTATTAAAAAAGTGATGAAATAATTGCTTTAATTTGCATTGATTTGTGCCTGCTCTTTTTGACAATTGAGCAATTGACGGTGGATTTTTAAACTCACTTAATAGAATATCTCGCGCTAAATTCACTATTTGTTTATCTTTTTGACTAAATCTTGCGGTGTCTTTTTGAGTCTTCACAAACAAAGGGCTTAATTCAGAGGCAAGCAGGGTCATTGCTTGTCCACGCATAAATAATGGTAGTAACTCTTTGCTAACATTCGCATTGGATAATTGTTGTACTGCCATCATTGCTTGAGGTGAAATAGGGCGTTGGCTTAAAAGTTGAGTCTCTTTTTTAGAAAACCATGCCTTAGTTTTATCTTCCCCAAAATACTTATCTAACCATGATTTATTCATCGAAAATCGTAACTGTCTTAATGATTGCTTGGCTTGATATTGCCTTTCTCCTTGGCTGGAATTAAAGCAGGTAATGGAGGTATAACCTTCTTGAAAAAGTAACTCATTATTGTGTTTATCAATAAAACGTGAATTTCCTTGTAAACCTAGTGTCACCACAACTCGCGGTTGCTGAGATTCAATTTTACTTAAAACCGCAAACTCTTTTGAAGGCGTGTAACAGGTTTCGATATAACTTAAATCCGTTTCCAATTGAATTATTTCAGATTGTCCTGAACCAAGCTCTTCGGGTAAGTATTGTTGAATATGACCGTCTTGCGACTGTAATGGCAATTCATTACTGGCTATGCGATAACATTTTTTTGGGCTATGTTTAACTTCTATCATTATCTTAATCTTGCATAAATTTTAATCATATTAAGCATTAATTATACCTTTCATGAATTTTGTGTATTTTCATAAGCTTAACTGACATTATTTTTCATGCCAAAAAAATAATAGCGTCATATCACGCAATAAAATTTTCAAAGTGTGGCATATCCCTTATATATTAAAATACCCTTATTTATTAATATGTTAATTCACTCCCTTGCTGATTTAACGTCTATACGTTTAGCATAAAAAAGACTACTTTTAACATACGAAACTGAATGGGAATTATTCTCATTATTAAGTAATATCCACACCCTATTTAGGTTAATGCTAGTACCCAATCATTATATTTGTTGATTAAACTGAGTTTTATAATGCCTTGTAAATTTCATTCATCATCATGATTTAGTGGCTGGGTACTAGCATTAACTTAAATGCCAAATAAAAACGCTCTCAGCTCATAAAGCTGTGTTTTGCACTACCTTGATTATGATGGAAATATATTTATGAAGTCCCCGCTCCCCAGTTCCTCTATTAAATTTTCTTATTTAAGCAAGCCATTATTGATTGCGCTTGCTGTTTCAACTCCTTATGGCATGGCTATGGCAAAAGAGCCGTCAAGTATTGAGCTTGAGACCATCGAAGTAACGAGTGAAGACCCAACGTTTCAAGCTGAAAAGGCTGAGGTTAATTTAACAGCGGGTGGGGTGACTTTAGTGAATATGGATGACGTGCGTGAGCGTAATGTTTCCAGTTTGGCGGATATGTTTCGTTATGTTCCTGGTGTTTTTGCGACCAGTGATAGTGGCACCGATGGTATTTTCTTTACCAGTCGTGGCTCTAATCTGGATGCCACTGATTATGATATGAATGGCATTAAGTTGTTGCAAGATGGAATGCCTGTAACGACTGCGGATGGTAACAATCATAACCGTATTATTGATCCATTAAGTGCGCAATATGCAACGGTTGCGCGTGGTGCGAACGGTATGAAATATGGCGCAAGTACTTTAGGCGGCGCGGTAAATTTTATTACCCCGACTGCGTTTAATAGTCCTACGATGAGTTTATATCTTAATGGCGGTACCTTCGATCAATTTTTAGGGCGAGGTACGGTCAGTAAGGTTTTCAATGAAAGTTTTGATGCCTTAGTCACCGTGGAAGGCAAACATTGGGCAGGCTATCGAGATCATAATAACCAGAACAGAATGGGCGTTTATGCCAATGCAGGCTGGAAAATTAATGATGCGGTTGATACGCGTGTCTTTATGACTTATGTGAATAATGAACAGGAATTAGCAGGCTCTTTGACACGCGATGAATACGATTCAAATCCAGAGAAAGCCAGTGCTAAAGCGATTGGCGGTAACTTTCAATTAGACGTAGAAACATGGCGTATTGCTAATAAAACTACTTGGCAGATTGATGAGGATAGCTCGCTGGAAGTCGGTTTTTCTTATGAAGAACAAACGCTATTTCATCCTATCGTTGATAAAGTCATTATTCCTATTCGAGGTGTACCTACAGAAGTATTCAGTCTATTAATTGATACCGAACATCAGGATTTTGGCGCATCAGCACGTTATAAGCAACGTATAGACGATCACAATTTATTAGTCGGATTTAACTTTGGCTTAAATGCCGTTAAAGGTGGACATTACCGTAACGATAGCGGCCGTCATAATGGTTTATCCAAATTAATTGATAATGATGCAACGACCATTGAAGCCTTTGTGTTGGATCGCTGGAATCTTACTGAGAAATTAACGCTTAACTATGGTTTACAAGTGGTTGCTGCAAACCGTGACGTTCATGAATCGACGGTTAGAACGGGAGCAGTAAACAATCCTAGTGCTGATTATTTCGGTTTTAACCCTACGGCGGGATTAATTTACAATGTCACCAAAGATGCTAGCGTTTACGGTAATGTGAGTCGCTTATACGAACCGCCTACCAGCTTTGAGCTGGGAGACAATGTAGCGGGCGGCAATGAAGCCTTAGATGCAATGGAAGGTACGGTCATTGAAATCGGCACACGCGGTACACAAAATTTCGGTAATGCCAGCAATGTATCTTGGGATTTATCGCTTTATCATGCATGGCTGAAAAATGAAATTCTATCGGTTGAAGACCCTGTAAGAACGGGTGAAAGTTTATCTACGAATGCAGATGATACGATTCATGCGGGTATTGAAGCGACTATTAGTGCTAATTTAGCGATTGATGACAATGGAACTCACTCTATTGCACCGACGTTAAGTTTTACTATTAATGAATTCAAATTTGATGGTGATGTAAATTACGGTGATAACGCCTTACCTGCTGCACCTGATTACTTTGTTCGTGGTGAAACTTTATATCGTCATGCCAGTGGTTTTTATATAGGCCCTACGTTTGATATTGTCGGTGAGCGTTATGCCGATTTTGCCAATACTTATAGAGTTGATTCTTATGTCTTAATCGGTGCGCGAGCAGGTTGGGAAAATGAAAATATTCGTGTCTTTATTGAAGGCAAAAACTTAGCGGATGAAAACTATGTCGCTAATCATGGTGTCCGTGATACCGCTTCCGCAGATGCAGATATATTAAACCCAGGTTCACCTATTTCTGTTTATGGTGGCGTAGAAATTAGCTTCTAAGGCTCTTTTTCGGAAACGCGACTTTTAGTCGCGCCCGAAACCAAAAATTGATTTTCAGGCGCGAATAAAGTCGTACCTCCGAATTATTAAAAAGGAGTACAAAACCTGTTTTGTACTCCTTTTTTTGTGAGATTTTCCTTATAAATAGTGTAACGATAATATGATAAAAAAAACATCCCTTCTAAATTCTGTCTTATTCTTGGCATTAAGTGCATTCAACACTAGCCAAGCCATTGCTGATGAAACTAAAACAAACGCCATTCTGCTCCATGCTGCCCGCGTTTTTGATGGCAATGAACTCAAAACTAACACCTCGGTATTAATCAGTGATGGAAAAGTAACCAAAATTGATGCGCGTGAATCCTTTAATGACATTGAAGCCAAAGTCATTGATTTAGGGGATGCGACTTTATTACCTGGTTTTATTGAATTACACGCGCATCTGACTTACAAAGCGATTCCTGCAAAGACTGTTCTTAAACATGGTGTGACTACGCTTCGAGATTTAGGTGGCATTGTGCATCAGCCTTATGGTGGCAAGGGTAATCTGCGAGTACTAACATCGGGCAAAATCATTACTGCCGTTAATGGCTATCCCATTCCAAATATGGGCGCGGAAAACATTGCTATTCCTGTTGACACCGCAGAACAGGCGCGTGAAACTGTGCGTAAATTAATTAACGAGGGGGCAGTTATTATTAAAATTGCCCTAGAAACAGGCGGCGAACAAGGCGCACCGTGGTCATCTGCTCATCATGGGCATCATAAAGCAACAAATAATCCTCATGCAGCACACGACTCAAAACCTAATCCTCATCATCCAGCGAAAGATGAAAAAGTAGCGCATCATAAAACTGATAACCCGCATCATAGCGAACATAAACCAGCAACACATCATGCGACAGAACAAGCAGCATGGCCGCTATTATCAGAAGAGATAGTCAAAGCAATTGTTGATGAAGCACATAAACATCAGCGTAAAGTCACAGCGCATATTGGTGAGCAGCAAGGCGCGGAAATCGCAGTAAATGCTGGGGTTGATGAATGGGCGCATATTCCCTGCGCTAAAGTTTCTGATGATGTTTTACAAAAAGCGGTGGCTCAAAAAATTAAAATTATTGGAACATTTGATACTTTATCTAAATGTTCAGGCATTGCTCATAATGCTCAAACATTAGCGAAATTAGGCGCGGAATTTTTATACGGCTCAGAAATTGCCCATCCAGATATTCCGTGGGGCATTGATGCTCAAGAGCTAATGTATATGGTGCAGCTTGCTAATATGCAGCCTTTAGAAGTATTACGCGCAGCCACCTCAAAAGCGGGTGAGCAACTTGCTATACCGTTATTAGGGACACTACAAGCCGAAGCACCTGCGGATATTATTGCGGTAAAAGGTAACCCGCTTCACGCGCTTAAAACTTTGGAATACCCTGATTTAGTTATTTCAGGTGGCAAGGTTGTTGTTAATAATTTTGAGGATTAATAGCAAAAAGCATCCTTTATTTTTGTTCACGAAAATTAGAAAAGACGCAAAAAATATCTTGGAAAATTAAATGTTTTCGACTTGTGTGATTAAAAGACTGGCGGCAAGCTGAAGGGCGAAGCCCTTTGGTTTGCTGCCAGTCTCCACGTTTATATTAATATCTGATGTTACGCAAAAAATCATAAATAGCCAAATAATAGTAAGTATTCACCTCCCCCTTTGGAAAAGGGGGATTGAGGGGGGTTTATTTAATAAAATCTCCCCTAACCCCTCTTTTTTTAAGAGGGGGACTGAACACTTACAAATAATAGGCAGCAAACACTTTTGTTGTTTGGAGTGAAAAAAACAAGTTTTTTCACTGACGTTCCAAATCGAAGCATTGGCTTATGTTGGAGTCCAATAGCTTTAGCTATTGGCGTGAAGAGGCAGAACTAAAACTTTTTTGAAGCTTGCCTGTTTTAGCTGTTTTAAAAACTCGCCAATAGCTAAAGCTATTGGCCTCCGCCAAACGTGAAAAAACTTGTTTTTTCACTCCTCTGCGTAACATCAGTTAATATATTTAGTGGGGACTGGCAGCTACCCAAAAGACTACGTCTTCTGGATAGCCGCCAGTCTTATGTGATTTTCGGTTTTATTTTTAATTTACGCTCAATTAATCGTATAGGTCGAATATTTTCGTGGATATTTATAAGCTCTAAACGATTCAGGTTAAGAGAAATTACAAACACTTCAGCGCATCTGGCAAAAACAATTCACTGACTAATAAAGGCTGTTGTTGAATCGCATAAACCGTGCGTCTGCCCCAAACAGCGTGTTCTATATTAAGTTCCTGTAATAAGGAATTACTCCAAGTCTCAGGTTTTACACAGCAGACATCCATCTCTAAACGCTCTAAATGCGGATAAGAAAAAATCACCTCACCTAAGGGTCGTGTTCCTAAATGCGATAAATTACGTTTCGCAATATTGATGGTTTTTTTCGGTAAAATCGTTCGCGCTAAAATCAACGGCTTATCATCAGCATGTAATAAAACTTCACGCACTAAACTATAACGCTGATGACGCAAATGTAGATGATTAACTTCACTTAAAAATGGCGTTTTCCATTGGTGAAATAAAATCTTCACTTTCACGGAGTCTCCATAAAAACAGCGGAGTCGTTGGGTTAATGAATGCGCTTCATAAACCCACGATTGCACGTCATATGGTAAAAGGTGACGCAGCATTGGGTGATTGGGTTTCCAGTCTGGCTCATAATTAAATAAAAAACTGTTAGTCGGCAAAATTAAACCTCGGCATATTGAATAAAATCACCTATCCAGCGGTTGATTAATGGCTCTACGCTGGCGGGATAGTGTTGTAAAACGGTATGTGCTGCTTGTTGAGCAGGTCTTAATAATTGGCTGTCTCTATCAGGGCTGGCTATTTTAAACTGTATTGAGCCAGTTTGCCGCGTTCCCATTAATTCACCTGCGCCACGTAGGCGTAAATCTTGTTCGGCAATTTCAAAACCATCTTGTGTAGCTCTGATGATTCTTAAGCGTTGTTGCGCTATTTCGGTGAGCGGTGATTGATAAAGTAATAAACAATAACTGTCTTGACTACCCCGCCCGACGCGTCCGCGTAATTGATGTAATTGTGACAGTCCTAAACGCTCAGCGTTTTCGATAATCATTAAACTAGCATTGGCGACATCAACGCCCACTTCTATCACCGTCGTAGCGACCAATAAATCTAATTCATGGGCTTTAAACCTCTGCATCACTTTATTTTTTTCGGCTGATTTCATACGTCCATGTACTAAGCCTATGCGTACTTGCGGTAAAACTACGCTTAATTGCTGGAAGGTTTTTTCAGCGGCTTCATATTGCAGTTTTTCTGATTTTTCAATTAAGGGGCAAACCCAATAACCTTGATGACCTACGGCTATCCATTGCCGAGTGCGTTCTACGACTTCAAAACGCCTTTCTGCGGGCGTGACTCGCGTAATGACGGCTTTACGTCCTTTCGGTAATTCATCAATGATGGAAATATCTAAGTCGGCATATTGTAACATTGCCAATGTTCGGGGGATTGGAGTGGCAGTCATTACTAATTGATGGGGTCTGCTATCTATTCTTTGACCTTTGGCGGACAAAGCTAAACGCTGATGCACGCCGAAGCGGTGTT
Source organism: Methylococcaceae bacterium (assembly GCA_013138855.1). Lineage (GTDB taxonomy): Bacteria > Pseudomonadota > Gammaproteobacteria > Methylococcales > Methylomonadaceae > WTBX01. The sequence goes on along the minus strand of WTBX01000371.1, from coordinate 4,726 downwards.
GTTCATCGATGATTATCAAACCTAAATATTGAAATTCCACCGCCTCTTGAAAGAGGGCATGAGTGCCGATAATCAGTCTAGCTCTGCCAGAGTCTATCTCATATAATAATCGCTCTCGCGCCTTGCCTTTTAATTGACCACTTAAAAAGGCGATAGGGTAATCAAAAGCCTTAAACCATTGGCTGAACACTCGGTAATGCTGTTCCGCTAATAATTCTGTAGGAGCCATAATCGCAACTTGGTAATCATTCGCTAATGCTAATAAAGCAGTGCAAGCGGCAACAACGGTTTTCCCTGAACCTACATCACCTTGTACCAAACGCAACATCGGCTGAGGTTTATTACAATCAACTTCAATTTCACTAATTACTCGCTGTTGCGCTGTGGTTAATTCAAATGGCAATGAGTGAATAAACTGGTTTTTAATGCTTTGCTTAGCGGTTAAAACAACCGCTTTCCAGCGTTGCTGTTCAGACTTATGCTTTAACATCGACAAAGAGCGCGTCAATAATTCTTCAAATGCCAAACGTTTTAAAGCAGGGGTATTTTGATTTTCAAGCTGATAAAGTGAAGTATTTTTATCGGGATGATGCAAGCTCTGTAAAGCGTCTAATAAAGAGGGATATTGATAATGCAGCAACAGCTTTTCAGGCAAATAATCGACTAATAAATCAGGCTGTTGAACGCAAAATTCTAAAGCCTGCTTAATCAAAGCTTGTAGTGTTGTTTGCTGAACACCTTCTGTCAGAGGATAAATCGCAGTTAGCGAACCTTGCTCAGGGTGACTATCTAGCGCGGAAACAATTTTATATTCAGGGTGTACAATCTCCAGTCCTGCAAAACCTTGTCGTACTGAGCCGAAACAACTTACTAATTTTCCTGTTGATAATGCGGTAAATTGTTGGGTATTAAAGTGAAAGAAACGTAAATTTATCGCGCCTGTGCCATCACTAATCCGACAAACCATGCTGCGTTTTTTACGCCTTAAAATATCGGTAAATTCCACCTGTCCACTGATTAGGACTTTCTGCCCTATTGCTAACGAACCAATGGCGCGGTTTTGAGTGCGATTTTCATAACGTAAAGGTAAGTGAAATAATAAATCCTGAACCACAAAAATATGCAGTTTTTCTAAACGCTGGGCTAGGTCAGGCGTTACTCCTATTAATGAAGTGACGCTAAGTTGAAGACTATTCATAACGATGATTTAAGTTAGAATCAATTACAAAACATTGTAAGCCAAGCTGTGATAAGCTCCAACAAATCATAGAAAATCAATACCATGTGAGGTGAGTTATGAGTGCGGGTATGATTCCATTCAGTGTGTTTAAGGGCGAAGTTTATTTTTTATTTCAAAAAACTTTTAGTGGCCGCAAACAAGGTTATTTAATTGATTTTGGCGGAGGCGGGGATGAGGGGGAAAGTTATCAACAAACCGCCATGCGTGAGTTTGTCGAAGAAACCGAGACTTTATTTTTTGCGGATGATATTAACAGTGCAAGGCGAACCCCTGAGCGAGTGTTGGCTCAATTAAGCGTGATTGAAAACGTATTTTCAAAAACTTTGACAGCGCATCCAGACTGGTGGTGTCAACGTCATACAGGGAATAAAGTGATTCCTAAAGACTGGCGTACATTTTTTATTGAAGTCGATTATCAAGATACTTCTCCGTTAAATAAAATCTGGGAAAATGATAGCGTAGGCAGGTTTAAAAAACGCCGTGAATTACAGTGGGTTTTGGCGGATGAATTGTTAGAAATTTATCAAAATCAGCCAGAAAGGTTATGGAAACGAGTGCGTCAATTAATAGGGGTTGAGAAAATTATTGAAGACATTAAAGCGGCTAAAAATTAACGAAGCTTAAAGCGGCTTTCACATGCGCATGTAAAAGCCGAATTATTAATTATTTTTTCTTCATAAAGAAATATAAATACTTGCAGTGTAAAATCATTTCGCTACCTTCTAGCTTAGTCACACGACAGGTTTCATATTTTGAACGTCCTGGTGCAGTTTGTTTTTCAATCGCACCCTCTTTAATACTGTAACTAATCTTAATTGCAGTTGTCCCTGTTCTTGCACGGGCATCTTTCGCAGTAGCATGTAATACTCCATTCTTGCGAAAATCCCATTCAATATTTACTTTCTTTTTTTCTTTGTGCATCGCCGCAGCTTCAGCATATATTTCCCATTTTCCTAAAATAGGTGAATTATCTTTTAGCTCAATAGTTGTTTCTGCGGCTTGAGCAACAGATGCACCCATTAATACCGCTAATAGAGGCAATAATTTGGTTATCTTTTTCATAATTTTAACCCTCAATATAATGTTTTCGTAATGTACCGATTTGATTATAACAATTAATAAAGCATAGCGAGATTAATAATTAATTACTGCTATAATCTGCCTATAAGCCTAATTGATTTAGGGTTAAGGTAGAATGAACGTAAGTGTTCAGTCCCCCTCTTAAAAAAGAGGGGTTAGGGGAGATTTTATTAAATAAATCCCCCCTCAATCCCCCTTTTCCAAAGGGGGAGGTGAATACTTACGAATGAACAGCAACTAAACAATTTTTATAACGCTTTTGAAAGGAAAAAAAATGATAAAAAAAACACTTCGATGCGTAAATGGCTGTGGCGATATGGCAGTCACATTATATGAAGGGGTGGAGATAGACACCTGCCCAGAATGTAAGGGGGTTTGGTTAGGCAATGAGGAATTAAAACATATTATCTCTACTGAGGATGAAGCATGGCCAGAAGAAGAAATTGCCAAAGTTTTAGAAAAAACAGGTAAAGCGGGTGTGCCAGATGATGAGATTCATCGTGAAATTCCCTGTCCAGAATGTTCGGCCTTAATGCCTGCGACTAATTATCAATATTCATCAGGCATTATCATTAATAAATGCAAAAATAATCACGGAGTTTGGCTAGATGAAGGCGAGCTGGATAAAATTCAAATTTACAAAGAACATTGGAGTCACAAATAATTGTTAATTATCAATTGTTAATTGTATTAACTCGCGTATAATCAAAGGTTCTCTAAGGGGGCGACATGGCTTCGACGTGGGTAGCAAAACCTTGAGTGCATGTCAAGCACAGTACAGCTTGTAAAACCTACTGAAATTAAGTATTCGCAAATGACGAAAACTACTCAATGGCTCTAGCTGCTTAATTGTAGCCTCCATTCCTTTGACTACCTGTGCTTATGCGGGTGGAGTCTTTCGGGACATTCAGAGGTCATCTCACATAAGATCGCGGCAAGGCTTCGTTCGTAGCTGGAAGCGTTAAACCCAATCGAAATCGCTGATTATTTTCTTGGCTCGTCGGGTAGTAATTAGTTAAATCAAAAGCGCGAGATAAACATGTAGAGCTTATGGCAGAGTGCTTACGGACGCGGGTTCAATTCCCGCCGCCTCCACCAAATATTAAAAAGCCTGACGTTATTTATAACGTCGGGCTTTTTTATGCCTGTAAGTTTGTTATGAATAATCGTTAACTCAGGCGGAGTCGCGACTTTTAGTCGCGCACGAAGTTTCAGCATGAATTTTAAAACGAGCTTATTTTAATCTGTCTAATTTATAGATTTTAAAGATGTTTTTTAGGTCTCGTGCGCGACTAAAAGTCGCGTTTCCGCATACTCTGAGTAATTGCTAATAATCAACCATAAATGCCACTGATTTTGTAAGTGGCTTAAATTGACAGGGTATTTTTAACGGTATATTCTTTAAAGTATATACCAAAAATAAGGCGGTTTATCATGGCATTACAATCAGCAAAATTATTTATTAATGGGCGCAGTCAAGCGGTACGTTTACCTAAAGAGTTTCGTTTTGAAGGCAAGGAGGTTTATATACGCAAATCAGGGGATGATGTTGTTTTGAGTGCTAAACCGCCGTCTTGGGAGAATTTTTTTAATTCTGAGAGTTGTTTTGATGATGATTTTTTAGCTCAAAGGGATAATGAGATAGCTCAAGAGCGAGATTTTTTCTAATGTATATATTGGATACTAATATTTGTAGTTATATTTTAAAAAAGCATAGTCCGCTTATTTTAGAAAAGTTTCAACAAGTTGATGATATTCATATTTCTTCGATTGTTTATGCTGAGCTTTGTTATGGGATTGCCTTAAGTCCTGAGCATTTAAAAGCACCTCGTCGAAAACAATTACAGCAATTTATGGATTTACTTACGCTGCACTCGTGGGATGCAAAAGCGGCGGAGTCTTATGCTGTTATTCGTGCAGATTTAAAAATAAAAGGCACACCGATTGGTAATATGGATACCTTAATTGCTGCTCATGCGGTGAGTTTAAAAGCAATTTTGGTAACGAATAATGTTCGAGAATTTGAGCGCGTAGTTGGATTACAATTTGAGAGTTGGGCTTAGTGATAATGACTACCGCAGTATTAATGGTGAGGTGATAGATAATTTATTTTAATGCAGCAAAATACAGGCAAAGGGGGCGGCTAATGTTTTATTCTGTGAAGATTAATTTACAGAGCCTTTTGATTGCTTAATGTTAAGCCCCCAGTTTTCCAGTTTTAAACCACCAACTCGTTCAAACTCGCGGGTATTATTTGTTAATAAGGTCATGTTAAGTGATAAGGCTATGGCTGCAATTTGAATATCATAAGCTCCTATGGGTGTGCCTCGTTTTTGTAAGCTATTGCGAATTTGAGCGGCTTTTTTTGCAGCGTCTAGGGTAAAGTCAACAATGGTTAAGGGTGAG